>CALULT010000004.1 GCA_944321565.1 uncultured Paraprevotella sp.
GTCTCCAGCTTTTCCATGGCCAGCCCCTTGAACAGGTCTTTCTTCCCCTCGAAGTAGCATTTGAGGGTGGACACCAGCAGGCTCTTGCCGAAACGGCGGGGACGGCTGAGGAAATAGATCTTCCCATTTTTGACTAGGCGGTGTATCAGGTCGGTCTTGTCCACATACACGTAGCCGTCCTCTATCAGTTGGCTAAAACTTTGGATACCTATCGGAAACTTCATCATGGCTTGTCGTTTTTATTGATACAAAGAAACGATTTTATTTCGGGACAAACAAGTTTTTCAGCTTGGTTCACCGGGTATGGCATGGGATATTCTGGACAATTTCCTATTTCGCCACTTTCCATTCCTCCACCGTGCCCGTGGCGGAAGAGAAGCTTACACCTATTTTATATAGCTGGCGGCTGTCGGAATCGTAGGGGCGGGCGTAGCCTTTTTCCTTTATCTGCGCCAACGCCTCGTCCGCCGTGCCGTCCAGCTTGAACTCGAAGATGTAGATGTAGTCCGGAGTCTCCACGATGCAGTCCACGCGGCCCTGGCTCTGCGCCTTTTCCGTATAGGCCGTATAGACGCTGACGAGTCGGAAAATGAGGTAGAACGTGTAGTGGAAATACCGCTCGCGTTCTCGCTCGTCGTCCTTGCGGCGCATGGTGTAGGGGATGCTTGAAAGGAAAGACGTGAACAGCTCGCGCAGCTGGTCTGGCTTGCCGTCCTCCAGCGCGTCCACTACGTCCTGTATCCAACTGTCCACGCTGTGTGTGGCGGGCTTCAGGTAATCGGTTGCCACCAAGGAGACGAACCCGTTCTTCACTTCGTTGTTGGGGAAATCCAACAGGAAAGTCCCGCGCCTGAGGTTGTAGTCCTTGATGGTCAGGTAACCGCTTTGGTATATCATCGGCAGTGGGCGTTCCACGTCGGCCTTGTAGTCCACGAACTCTCTGGGGGCGTAATAGCGTCCCGTCAGCTCGTCCAGGTCTTCCTGCGTGTGGTTCAGCAGTCGTACCAGGTAGGTCGGTGTCCCGCTGGCGAACCAGTAGTCGCGCAATTCCTTCATGGAGAAAGCGTTCAGCAGGCTGAATGGATTGTACACGTCCGTCAGGTTTCCGCTGAAATGGTATCCGTCGTAACGCCGCTTCAGCATTTCCAGCATCCCGTCCGGCGTGGTGCGGTACTTCTTGGCCAACGTGGCGACGGGTTCCGGGAAATATTGTTCCAACTCTTCCTGCGTGATGCCGCACAGCGTCTCGTAGTCTTCAGACATGCTGATGTCGGCCGGCTGGTTAAATCCGCTGAACACGCTGACTTGTGAGAATTTCGTCACGCCGGTCAGCAGCACGAACTGCAGGTCGTCGTCCGCCGCCTTGAACACGGAATAGAATCCTTTCAGGATTTCGCGGTGCCAGTCCTCCAGAAGCATGTCTTGTTCACCCACCTTCGCTTTCAGTCCCGTGTCGAGCGCGTCGAGGATGGGCTTGTCGTATTCGTCGATCAACACCACACAACGGCGGCCATGGCGTCTGCGGGCTTGGGACAGCACGTAGGCGAAACGGTCGCCCATGGTGGTGGCCAGCGGGTTCTTCCCATATACGGTCTCCCATGTGGCGATGTGGTATTCTATTTTCTTTTCCAGCGTGCCGGGTTGGGTGAAGTTGTCTCCGTTGAAGTCGATATGGAAAACCGGATGCTCCTTCCATTCGGCTTCCAGCTTTTCCATGGCCAGCCCCTTGAACAGATCTTTCTTTCCCTCGAAATAGCATTTGAGGGTGGACACCAGCAGGCTCTTGCCGAAACGTCGGGGGCGGCTGAGGAAATAGACCTTTCCATTCTTGACCAATTGGTATATCAGGGCGGTCTTGTCCACATACACGTAGCCGTCCTCTCTCAAGTGGCTGAAACTTTGGATACCTATTGGAAATTTCATCATGGCTTGTCGTTTTTGTTGATACAAAGAAACAATTTTATTTCGAAATAAGCAAGCCCTTATGTGTTTTCCACGAATATCGTTTTTTACACTTCCACCAACGCCACCGGTTGCCGCAGTGTGTATGCTTTTTCTCCACTCCTGCCTCTGTGAGAACTTGGGCAAAGTGTGGCTTGTTCCGTCTGTCCATCTTCACAACAGCGGGTTTTCGTCGTGAAGGGTTCACGGGTTCACATGCGTTGAATCACAGTGTGTTACTGTGAACCCTTTAGGGGTACATGGTTCACATTCCATGTCGGGATTGCCCTGTCCCGCCCCCTCAAAATTCCATATAATATCCGCAATTTGATTACATCGAATGGTGGCGAACACAGAGGCTTCAGGCTCTATGAGGTGTTCCAGGCTCTGAAACTAGGTGTTCCAGGCCTTGAAACTGGGTGTTCCAGGCTCTGAAACTGGGTGTTTCAGGCCTTGAAATTTTCAGGTATAAAAATCCATGTAAGGAGGCTTGGCCGTTCTTTCTTGCGGATCAATGTTTAACGTTCTCTTTCTCGGCCGATGACGTTTTATCATCTTCAATTGCCATGTGCATTCGCACGTCCCAGCGGCTGATAGGTTTTTCAAAACAGTTCACATTGGGCATGGAAATGTTTGACTAAATTGGCTGTTGTATGGTATGAAGCGGCAAGCCTATTGTAATTCATTGGGAATCAACACATGTTTAAAATGTCTTTCAAAAATGGTCGAACAAATGCCGCTTAATCAAAATCAAAATTTTTGTTCTTGGAAAAAATTTAGGCCATAAAAGTCTGTGTATTAATTTTTTTTGTTACCTTTGCGAACATATTCGCCGCTTCATACCATGAAACAATGGTAAAGTGACGGGCTGGAATTGTTTAATTGATTGAATATAAATAAAATGTGATATGAGGGAGTTTGCTTTAAAGTGTATAGCGCTTTGCTTTTCTCGTCACATAACAACGGTGGTTCATTGCTGTTGAGGTTCGTCCAGGATACTACCGTTATACCTGAAATAAGGTGCTTAGGAACTCTCATGCTTTTGTCATGAGAGGAACGTGAAGAACGTACTTCTTTGTTTACAAGTTGCCCAAATGTAAGTTGGCAAATTTCTTCGTGTTTGTCGGCTGTTGGCTTAATTTCATCATCTCCTTTTGTAATATATGCCAAATAAACTCAACCGTGTGGATTTCCGCTGGTACATTGTGCGCACTCGTCCTCACCAGGAGAGCAAGCTGGTGGAGCTTTTGGAACAGCAAAAGGCGAAGACCAAGAACATTCTTGAAGTCTATGCGCCGACCCACACCACAGTCAATGTGCACAGCAATGGCACCGACAAGCAGGCACCCTTGTTTGCGGGAGTCGTCTTTGTGCTAGCCACGCAAAAATCATTGATGGATTTCATGAGGGAGCATCCACAGGACGGTGATGTGCAATATGAACGTAGGAAGGAGGCTGGCGAAAGGACGCGTATGCGTGTGATTCCTGAAAACCAGATGCGCGCTTTCCGGGACTATAATGAGAACTATGCGGACAAAGTGGTCGTTCTTGAACGTCCATACACAGATTATGCTTTCAATGCGAAAGCTGGCGAGCCCAACGAAATCGTGCGTGTCATCGACGGCCCGTTGGCGGGGTGTGAGGGATACATTTGCCGTTTCCGTCGTGAACGGCGGTTGGTGTTCCAGGTTCGCGGATTTGAGCCCGGCAGTTATCTTACCGTTTCCTATCCCAATGTGTGGGATTTGCATGTAGTCCGTCTGCATAACGCTGAAAACGACCGTTTGTCCGTTGGGACGGAGAAAGGACGCGCGGCAGACGTGCTCATCGGCATTTTGCAAGCCTGCGGATATGGAGAGCGGACGCTTGCCATGTTTTATGACATCATGGCCTACTTGGTGGTCAAGCCTTCGTTGGCAGCCCTCGGCAAAGAACTTTATAAGAAAGGCGAAGTTTCCCTAAGTATGCGCTTGGGGCAAATGAGACGCAACGAAGCGGAACTCGTCATCAACTTCGCACGTTACGAACGTGACAATCCGGGATATGTGAAACGGAATTGGGGTAAACTTACACTTCGGCCGTTCCTCACCCCGACATCGGGCGTGGAAATAGGAGATGGAATGACGATGGCGGAGCTTAAACATAAGGATTTTGTTGAAACCATCCGCAAGGTTGACATTGCAGAAGAATTCTATTATCCGGCCAAGGAAAAGAACGGTTCCGTTACTACGGTCTATTTTGCCCATATCGGCATCCTGCAGGATGTGGAAAAAGACGAATATATGCTCTTCACCAACTGGGATGAATTCCTCCAGGAATACTTCCTGACGGGAGGCAAAGCCAACGAGAAGCTTGTTGGCGGGACGACACAAGCAACTTGCACGGGAACAGCGGACGATGAAAAGAAAGAGAAACTCATTGAGTCTTTCCGCAATTATGCCCCCACCTTATATAATGTGTTGACAGATGTGGCTTCTGCCGTCAAGGCGGTTCAAGGCTTTCAGGTAGGAACCGAGGCATTGAATGTTTTTGCCGTCACGACAAAAGCTGACGGCTTGGAAAAAGCCAAAGTCGAATTGGTAAATACGTGTATTCGCATCTGCAAGGAAATCAACACCACCACGCATCTTGCCATCTGGCGCAGGTACTTGCGGACGGTGTGGCTGCACGAGTGACAAAAGAGAAAGGACAGTGGATTACAAACAAGAAGATACACAGGCCGCAACCCAGTCATTGGCTGCGAGCGAAGAAACCGGTTTCATAGCCTACACGCGGGCCTGCATCGGTGAAATGCAGGGCGAAGGCAGGTATGATGCGGCAAACAAACTAAACATGTATCTTCGGAAGTTCGTTGCCTTTTTAGGCAAAAGCGAGATTCCCTTTAAGGATTTCGACTCGTTGTTGATACGAAACTACCATACCTGGCTGGAGAACCAAGACTTGGGGCGGAACACCGTTGCCCTCTATATTCGAAACCTCAAAAGGATATATCAGTTAGCTGTTGCCGACGGCGTGGCCCATGAGTGCCATCCGTTTCAAGGCGTGGACGTAAGTTACCGGGCGAAGAAAGAGAAAAACAGGCTCACTCCTAAGGAAGTGATACAACTGCGTTACATGGACGTTAGCGGTCTTCACCCTTCCGTTGTTTTCGCTCGTGACCTCTTCCTTTTTGCGATATTCACAAAAGGCATGACTGGCGGTGATTTGTTTTATCTCACGAAAGACAATATCAAAAACGGCAGTTTGACCTATATCTCGAAAATCACCGGAAGGGAAGAAACCGTTTCTTGGAATTCATTTTTGCAAGAGGTTGTTGACAAATATGCCCAGCCGGGCACTTCACGCCTGTTCCCCATTATTACGGCGGAAAACCCGAAGGAACAATGGATGCAACATAATGCGGCCATCCACACCATCAACCGCAATTTGAAGAAGGTGGGGCAAATGGCCGGGTTGTCTTTCCCCTTGACCTTGACAGTGGCAAGACATTCTTGGGAGAATCTGGTGCAAGGATTGAAAATAGGAGATTTGCTTTGATGGCAAGCGTCCTGGGATTAAGCAGGCTTTTTCTTTGCTGGATGAAGATTAATCCCTATCTTTGTAAATAAAGTCAATGCATTCAAAAACTGACAGGGCCATGATGAAGTACCCCATAGGAATACAAAGTTTCCCCGACATACGCGAAAGGGAATTTGTTTACGTGGACAAGACGGCGTTTGTCTATCGGATGGCGTTGATGGGAAAATTCTATTTTCTCAGCCGTCCGCGCCGGTTCGGCAAATCCCTGCTTGTTTCCACCATGGAGGCTTACTTCTTGGGGCGGAAAGAGTTGTTCAAAGGATTGGCTATCGAGCAGTTGGAAACGGAGTGGAGGACGCACCCCGTGCTTCATTTGGATTTGAATACCGGCAAGTACGACAAGGAAGCAGATTTAGATGACTTCCTGAATGGCTCGCTTGCCCAATGGGAGCAGGTTTACGGTTCCAGGCCGACGGAAGTGAACGCGGAGCTGCGTTTTAAGGGTATTATCCGCCGTGCATACGAACAGACAGGCGAACAGGTAGTGGTGTTAGTCGATGAGTACGACAAGCCGCTCCTTGCCACCATCGACAACAAACCGCTGCACGATGCGTACCGCAACACGTTGAAAGCCTTTTCCTCTGTGCTTAAGTCATCTATTATACGTCACAACAGAAGTCGAGCGTCAAGGGCATCCTCAACAAGATGACTTCAGTCGTCAGAGGCGGTCGTCCCGATGAATTGCTGCAAGTCATCCAGGCCATGTTGGCAGGCAGAAGTTACATGGTAGCGGGAGCTGACAAGGAAAAGGACTTCCAAAATACCCTTTACCTGATTTTCATCCTACTTGGCTACAACGTGCAGGTGGAACAGGCAACCAGCCAGGGTCGCATGGACATCACCATCCGGACGAAAGACTACATTTATATTATAGAGCTGAAGCTGGACAAGACCGCCGAGGAAGCCCTCTGTCAAATCAAGGACAATCATTACGCCCGCCCCTTCCAGTCGGACAGGCGCAAGCTTTACCTGATAGGCGTGAACTTATCATCGGAAACGAGGACGGTGGAGAAGTGGGTGGTGGAAGAGCGGTAATCTCCGGCTATCGCAAGGCGGATTATGTTATGGTCATCTTTTTCACTTGTCCATGGTCTGTGTTTCAGGTGAGACAAACGCAGATATACTTCGATGGCAAAGTAAGATATCTTACTTGCCCAAATAAGATATCTTACTTTGCCAAGTCAGTATATCTTCTTTTTTGGGGCGGTAAGTTTTTGGGTAACCGGAAAGAGTTCTCTGCTTTTGGGAAGTGCCGCATCATGTTCCCTTTGTGAATCCCTAAAAAGGTGCCCCTTCACAGGGACCAGATGATATTGAGTCGGTCGTAAGCGTCATGAGCATTCAATCTTGGAACACCTCAAGAAGTTCTTCGCCGAAATCATCGCAGGCAACCGCGACTACGGAAAACTTATGCCTTCGACCATTGGCATAAATGCAAACAAACTATAAATATCAACTGAATTTTAATCTTATTTTGGACGTTTCGCCTGTAAAACAGGGGATGCGTCAGTTTTGGACGCTTACATATCATAATGCCCATCATACTTTTTATGTTTGTTTTTCCAATTTCTTGGTGCTTAACAAATAGCGTACTGAAAACCAAACGTTTTAAATTCATTTTAGAATAAAGAGATGACAACATCAACAAACATTACTTCTAATAACAAGCGTATAGCCAAGAATACGTTGCTGCTTTACTTTCGGATGCTGTTGACAATGGGAATAAGCCTTTATACGTCAAGAGTCATTTTAAATACATTGGGGGAAATTGACTATGGCATTTATAATGTGGTAGGTGGTTTTGTTGCCATGTTTGCTGTCATAAGTGGTGCTATGACAACAGCGACTCAACGTTTTTTATCATTTGAAATAGGGAAAGGCAGAAGAAGTAATGTCCAGATAGTGTTTTCTACGACTATTATTATACATTGTCTATTGGCAGGTGTCATATTGATTTTAGGAGAAACCGTTGGAATTTGGTTCCTTAATACTCAAATGAACTTTCCCTCTGACAGATATATGGCAGCCAATTGGGTATTTCAATTTTCTTTGTTGACTTTTATAATAAATGTGATAAGTGTGCCCTATAATGCGGCAATTATCGCTTATGAGAAAATGAAGGCTTTCGCTTATGTGAGTGTTATAGAAGTGACATTAAAATTGATAATCGTGTATTTATTGGTTGTTTCGCCATGGGATAAGCTGATAGTTTATGCAATACTATTAGCTATGGTAGCTATAAGCATTCGATTGATTTACAGTGTATATTGCAACCGTAATTTCAGAGAATGCAGATGCAACTGGAAATGGGATTACAATCAAGGAAAGGCTATGATGTCGTTTGTAAGTTGGAATCTTATAGGGACTATAGCCGGTGTGGCAAAAGAACAGGGAATAAACGTCCTATTGAATATCTTTTTTGGTGCTACCATTAATGCAGCCCGTGGTATCGCTTATCAAGTGCTGAGTGCATTAAATGGATTTGTAAATAATTTTCAATTAGCCATGAACCCACAGATTGTAAAATCGTATGCAGCGAATGAAAAAAAGGAGATGTTTGATTTGGTGTTTAAGGGGAGCCGTTTCTCATTTCTCATGATGACAATTATTTCAATCCCTATAATTATAGAAACGCCGTTTATTCTTAATGTCTGGTTAAAGAACCCTCCCGAATATACTACTGTATTTGTCCGGTTAGTATTACTTACAGCATTAGTGGATTCCTTATCTGGGGCATTGATAACTTCTATGCATGCATCGGGAAAAGTCAGAGGCTATCAGATAATAGTTGGTGGCACTTCGCTTTTAACATTACCCGTTGCATACTTGTTCTTAAAATTAAATTATCCTCCTTTTTCAGCTATGGCAGTAAGCTTGTGTTTCGCGGGAATATGCCACTTTGAGAGACTGATTTTATTGAATAAGACTATAGACCTTCCTGTAAAAGACTTTCTTAAAGAAGTCACATTACGAGCATTCTTTATTTTTCTTTTGTCGCTATCTATTCCACTTATCTTGTATATCTGTTGTTGGGATGTCAATTGGATTTCATTTATTTCTATATGTTTGATATCCTTTTTGTCATCTGCTTTTTGGGGATACACGTTAGGACTTAATACACACGAAAGAAGCCTTTTAAAATCTAAAATTAGAAATATAATACATAAAATTATTTCATGAATATTTCAGACATAAAAGATTGTTATGGTTGTGGCGTATGCACAACCGTCTGTTCAAAACAAATCATAAAAATAACCTTGAACAAAGATGGTTTTTATGAACCATATATAACAAACATAGTAAAATGTACAGATTGTGGATTATGCAGAGAAGCCTGTTCATACGTGCATGATGATTTGTTTTTACAAGACAGATGTATCAGAAGCTATGCAGCATGGAGCAATGATGACAAGGTGCGTCGTAAGTGTTCGTCAGGCGGTGTAGGTTTTGAAATCGGCAGAACGCTGATAAAGGATGGATATAAGGTGTGTGGCGTAAAGTATGTTCCGGAAACCAACCGTGCTGAGCATTACATAGCCTCAACAGTTGAAGAACTGATACCTTCAATCGGAAGCAAATACATCCAAAGCTATACGGTTGACGGATTCAAAGCCATCAACCGAAAAGAAAAATATCTTGTAACCGGTACGCCTTGTCAGATTGATTCATTCAGAAGATATATCCGAAAATTTCGTTGTGAGGACAACTTTGTGCTTATGGATTTTTTCTGTCATGGAGTGCCGTCAATGTGGCTATGGCAAAAATATACGAAAGAAGTAGAAAGAGTTACGGGAAAAATTACATACGCTTCGTGGCGTAATAAGTTTACCGGCTGGCACGATTCATGGGCTATGTCTATTGACGGTACGAATACAGGTGAGAAAGTAAACTGGCACGACTCTTACAATGTGTTAATAAGGGGAAAAAAAGGTTTTTACAATTCCCGGTTATCACAAGGCGACGCTTTCTACCGTCTTTTCCTAAGCGATGCCTGTTTAGGTAAAGCTTGTTATGAGAAATGTAAATTTAAGTATGACAAATCTTCTGCAGATATCCGTATTGGAGATTTATGGGGAAAGACTTACCAAGATGATGAAGACGGGGTAAGTGCCGCAATCGCTTTTACAAATAAGGGCAATAAGGTGCTGAAACAATGTAATTGCACTTTGGTTGAACATCCGTTTGAGATAGTGGCAGAAGGGCAGATGAAAGTATGTCCATCTGTAAACTCAGTTTATACAAAAATAAATGAGACATTGATGAATAAAGATGTCTCGATAAATAATAGTATTCGCGTATTAAATAAGGAGCAATTGAAACGGAGAATGATTAGCCGGTTAAAGCATCCGGTAAGAACAATTTGTAACATCATAAAGAAAATATAAGATGAACAATCCTATTATTGAAAAACTTCAGACAAGCATTCAAGACAAGCGGACAGCAGAATATTTTAGTGAAGTCTTAAGTTGTTATTATTCAGGTAATCTGAGATCCGCTGTAGTGATGCTCTATGCGACTGTGATTTGTGATTTGATATATAAACTAGAGGAATTAAGGGATATATACAATGATACTGGTGCTAGACAAATTTTAGAAGACTTGGAAAGGCAACAGAGTTCTAATCCAAAATCGACCGATTGGGAAAAGGATATTCCGGAACGGTGTAGAAATGAAAATAAGATTTTGACAACAGCTGATTACAGTAATTTTTGTAGCCTGCAGCAATTAAGACATCTTTGTGCCCATCCGGTATTAGGTGAAAACAAGGAATTGTATCACCCTAATAGCGATATAGTATTGGGACATATCAGGAATATGTTGGAAGGCGTTTTCGTAAAGCCTGCTTTTCAAACAAAAGCTTTGTTTGATATGTTTGTTGAAGATTTGGCTAACATAAAAGACGTTTTGATAAAGTATGACGAAATTAAGAAATATGTGGAAATCAAGTATTTGGATAAATTTAACAACATTGAGTTGGAATATTATCTATTCAAAAATTTATGGAAGTTCGTCTTTAAACTTACTGATACAAATTGCGAGACAAACAGAAAAATCAATTGTTTAGTCCTTCGGATACTTACAGAACGGCACCGAGATATATTATTAGAAAAATTCGAAAAAGACAGAGAGTATTTCAGTCGTAATATAGATGAAAGTAATTTTGACTTACTTAAAAAACTTATCAAATTTTTCAATATCCATCCTGATTTCTTTGGCAAATTAACTAAAGACAAGCAGATTCAAATTGAAAGCATTATTGAAAATGATATCAAACATGATTTTAAATCATTGGCTCTTTTTAAAACGGACAATATTGTCAATCATATTTTTAATGCTTCATTTTCTCGGCACAAAACAGGCACTTACCTTTTCAAATACCTGTATTTTATGGAAAATGTACAAACAGCTTTCGACTATTGCATAAAATTATATGCCTCTAGTTTATCTTTCAATGAAGCCGACTGGCGGTTTGAAGATTTTATCCAGCCATACATTAAAGAGTTTTCTTTAAATCAATTGGAGGAAATTGTAAGAGCTGTAAACAGTAATGACCAACTATATGGAAGAATGAAGGCTGTCAGCAGCAATAAAATCGTACGCCATAGAATCTTAGAAATGAACAATGATTTTGATTTTTCCATTTATCCCAATTTTAAGTATTGAACATGAATATAAAAACCATGACGTGTCACCATGTGTATAATTATGGTGCTACATTACAAGCATACGCTCTTCAGACTTATTTAGAGTCGCAAGGGCATAATGTAGAAATTATTGATTATCGGTTGCCGACACATATGCGTTATGAGTTATTTACTCCTTATCCTAGAGGACGTACATATGAATTGATAAAGCAAATCCCTATTCTTAAATATATTATAACTCCTTACAAAAATAGAAAAATGTTAAAGACATGGGGGCGTAAAAAAGCTTTCGATGATTTTGACAAGTATTTTCTTCATCTTTCCTCTAAGACCTATCGTAATATTGATGAAATACGGAATAATCCTCCTGATGCAGATATTTATATCGCAGGAAGTGACCAAATATGGAATACAGACGCTTTAAATGGAAAAGATTTGGGTTACTATTTAGATTTTGGAAGTAAAAGAGTCAAACGGATTTCGTACGCTGCAAGTTTCGGTATAAGCAAAATAAAAGAAGGCTTGGAAGATTTCGTAGTTACGGAATTACGCAATTTTGATAGAATATCCGTTAGGGAAAAGACAGGACTTAATATCTTAAACAAACTGGGACTGGATGGAACTTTAGTTGTAGATCCTGTATTCCTTTTAAACAAAGAACAATGGATTTTCAGTTTGAATTTAAAGGAGAAGGAAGGAAACTATATCCTCCTTTACGATTTTTTACATGATGATGAAGCGATAAGAAATTTTGCCCTTACATTATCTAAGCAAAAAGGGTTAAAAATAGTATCAGTCAATGATATCAGCGAAGCTCCTTATGCCGATGTTCAAATCAATAATGCCGGACCGATTGAATTTTTACAATATTTGCTGAATGCAACTTATGTAATCTCCAATTCATTCCATGCCACAGCTTTTTCGTTGATTTTTCAAAAGGAATTCGTGACTTTCCCGCTAATATCTCAACATAATTCATCAAGAATGCAAAATTTGTTGGAAGAAGTAAAATTGGGTAATAGATTAAATCCTCAAAATATTAATATTTTTACTCAATATATAGATTGGGAGGATGTTACAAATATTCTCTCTGATATTGTCTTAAAATCAAAAGATTTCTTAAATGAGCAATTAAATTAGTCTTTTTATTTGCGAATAGATTCTTTTACTAATTAATTTGGATGATTTGTTGTCTAACATAGGTCTGTTTTATGTGTATATATTTTGTATTAGAGTTATTGGCTTTCATACTTGTCATTTTTGACCTAAAGAAAAGGGGAGGTAATAATAAGAAAATTCTTTTGGCTTATTGCATCCTTTGGGGTATTATAGCTGGATTAAGAAGATACGATGTTGGTAATGATACACCTGGATATGTGGCATTCTTTGAAGGTACTAATATAAAAGGTATCGGATATGGAACAGTGCAATATCCAGGAGAAACTATAGAATATGGATTTGTACTTCTATCCAAACTTCTGAATTTCATTTCGACGAATGGGACATTCTTTTTATTAGTTGAAGGACTATTTGTTTATTATGCCATCTATTTAACCTATAAAAATCAAAAATATGGCTTGTGGTCTTTCCTGATATTTATGCTTATAGCAAATAACTTCGTTGTTTTACATGCCATGATTCGTCAAGTCTTTTCCATTGCATTTCTTTTAATTGGAATTTATTATTTCCAAAAAAATGGAATGAAATACAACAGCTATAAAGATTTGAAAAAAACGAATGTTATATGTGGAATATTGTGTTGCATATTTGCTGCAACGATTCATCGAACATCAATAATTCTTTTTCCATTACTTCTAATTATTTATTTTATGCCTATGTCAAAACGCATAGGTTATAGCGTTGTCACCGGTTCTTTTTTAGTTTCTATCTTTTTTCAATCCAAAATAGGAGTATTTTTTGACAATGTATTATTTTTTATTGGAGGTTTTAACAACGATATAGTTTCACTTTTAGGTGACAGGTATGCAGATACATTTGGAGAAACTTCTTCTTCTTTTATTAGAAACTTATCATGGACTATACCTTGTTTACTAACGCTATCCTTTACAGATAAGGAAAAAATCAAATCGTTTTACGTTAAATGCTACATATTTTCTGTATCTGCATTTTTAATGTTTAATGCCTCATATATGATAACCAGATTAAATCTTGTGTTCCTCATTTTGGGCTTTACAGCATTTTTGCCTGATGCTATAAGTAAAAACATAAAACTTCGCATTTTTTATATTTTAGTTACTTTATACTATTTATGGAGAGCTTATATAGGCTTTGAAAAATGGCCTATCACAGACTCTTCTTTACCTTATTATTTTATTTGGGAATGAAAATCTTGCATATAACCACATCACTTCAGGGCGGTGCCGGCATTGCCGCAAAAAGGCATTGCGAAGCAATGCGCAAGGCAGGAATCAACGCTTCTTTAATCGCTTTATTCGGGAACGGAGATTTTACTATTACGACGAAATATCAAAAAGCGGCTTTAAAAAGAAAAAGCCGAGGCAAAATATTGCACAAACTCAACAGGCTATTAGTAAAACGTGTAGCTTGGCATTGGGCTGATTCTGATTATGATATAACGTATTTGCCTGAAGTGCAAAATGCGGACATCATCTACATCCACTGGGTTAATGATTTCTTAGGCTATAAAGCAATAAAGAAACTGCTTTCTTTGTACAAACCCGTGATTTGGTATATGCATGATATGTGGCCAATTACAGGAGGCTGCCATTACAGTTTCGATTGCAAAGGTTATGAATCTCTGTGCCGTCATTGTCCGCAAATGAAAATTGCACGTTTCTTGGCAAGTTGGCAACTACAAAAGAAAATTAAAGAGTGGCGTCATTATAGCAATTTCTATTTGGCTGCTCCCAGCCAATGGTTATGCGACTGCATCCGCAATTCTTCTTTATTTAAGGGACACAAAGTATATTGTTGTCCGAACGTGATTGATACCACCCTCTTTTGCCCGTCTGATAAATTCATCGCAAGAAAAAAATTGGGACTTCCTACCGACAAACGACTCATCTTATTTAGCGCAATGGGAATAAGGAATCCTTATAAAGGTGCGGAATACCTTCTCAAAGCGATTTCGCATTTAAATAATGACAATTATGAATTTGTGGTTATCGGAAAAGCAGGCAAACAAAACTTTCCTCCACAACTTGCAAGTAAATTGCATATCATAGGCTTTGTATCCGAAACGGTTAAGTTGGTCCAACTATATAATGCCGCAGATGTATTAGTCATAACTTCAATTGCTGAAAATTTTCCCAATGTAGTAATAGAGTCCATGTCGTGCGGCATTCCTGCTGTGGGATTTGCTACAGGAGGGATTAAAGACCAGATACATCATAAAGAAAACGGGTATCTGGTAGTTCCCCGTGATGTGAACGGAATCATTCAAGGCATTGATTGGGTTTTAGAAAAAGCCGACTACAAAGAATTATCCCTTAAAGCCAGACAATACGTAGAGAATCATTGCTCTTACAATGCTGTATTAAAAAACCATCAACAAATTTTAAATCTGCAACAGCTATGATACAAACAAGAAAGGAATTAAAGTTCTACATCCAATCAGACCGCATTATGGCTGGATATGAAGAATTGCCATTTATCCAAAGAGTTAAGCACAGCCTTACCTCTCCCCCTATATTATCTTATTTAAAACACATGCGTTACTGTTCGTTCTATAAGCACCGTAGGGGGGTGATTTGTAAACTATTATTTACTTATCATTTTCTGCGGTATAAAAAATTGGGTTTAAAATTAGGCTTCTCGATTGGCTATGACGCTTTTGGCTATGGACTACATATACCTCACTATGGAACAATCGTAGTCAATAATGATAGCATAATAGGAAATTACTGTGTATTACACACTTCAATTTGCATCGGAGGAGCGGGGAAAGTGATTGGGAACGGATTGTATGTAGGTTCTGGAGCCATGATAATGGGTGCTATCAAATTAGGCAATGGCGTTTCTGTCGCATCCCAATCATTGGTTAATAAAGATTTTTTATCTGATAATATACTGTTAACCGGAACGCCTGCATACATAAAAAAGAATAGTAAGGTTTGGTACGAACGTGACGGTACTTTATATTCCGATAGAGTAAAAAGAATTGAAAATCTAAAAAAATCATATGGATTATAGAAATAAAATAACGGTTATAACTGTCTGTTACAATGCTGCAGATACATTAGAACAAACGATTGAGTCTGTCATTAATCAAACCTATCAAAATATCGAATACATAATCGTTGATGGCGGAAGTACAGACGAAACTTTATCCATAATAAGGAAATACGAACACAAAATCACAAAATGGATAAGCGAACCTGATAAAGGCATTTATGACGCAATGAATAAAGGCATTGAAATGGCATCCGGAGAATGGTTGAATTTTATGAACGCCGGTGACGTTTTTGCATCTAAAGACGTTTTAGAAAAAATATTTTCATCAGATTATCCAGACAAAACAGCTTTTCTATATTCCGATAATTATTATAAAGGAAAAGAAGGCAGGTTACTGTTAAGTCATCACGACCATAAAATCCCCAGCATTTTACATCAATCAGCCATTTATCGAAAAGAGTTACACAATCGTCATGGCTTGTATGCTGTAACCCCTAAAATTATCATTTCCGACTTCTTGTTTTTCTGCATGATTCCTGCTGAGAAATTCAAAAAAGTAGATACGATTATATCAATAAATACAACAGAAGGCATATCAGGAAGTTCATTGTGGTGCGGAACACAAAGGTTATGCGCAATGGTAGTATTTAGGAAATATACTTTCAAACAAATGCTTATTCATTATGCCGCATTCCGCCTTAAAATAGCTTTTCCTAAAATCTATTATTCATTCCTAAAGAAAAAATCATGAATTTCCAAGGCTTCTTATTATACAATTGTGGCTTAATGAAGCTACGCATCAGGCAAAAGGCACACAGTTTTAAACAGTATTATTCTGCCAGCAATCCTAAACAACAGATAGACGCGCCTGAAATTGTTTATATGGCGGACGGGCGCATAAGTCCGGGCGGATTAGGAGATCGGTTGCATGGGATTGTTTCTTTGTATCTCTATTGTAAAAAGAAGGGCTATAAGTTTAAGGCTAACTTTTGCCATCCATTCAGATTAAAAGATTACTTGCTGCCCAATAGGGTAGATTGGGATATTGACCCTGAAAAGCTGTCTTATAACAGCGGACAAACAAAAGTAATCCCGTTGTTCTGTACATATAAAAAATATGGGATGACTGTTGAAGATGAAGCAAAGTACCAACGCACTTTTTTAGATTCTTTCATCAAGAAAGACAAGAAACAATACCATATCTATACCAATGCGCATTTCGCTTATACTTCCGAAGTTTACTCCAAAGCTTTTCATGAGTTATTCATGCCGGCAGAACCTTTGGAAGAAGCAATAACTCAAAACAAGGAAAAAATTGGAGGCGAATATATAGCTATAGTGTTAAGGTTTCAAAGCCTATTGGGCGATTTTAAAGAAGCGAATTTCCCTACATTACCTGTTGGCCAACAGGAGAAACTGATGGAAAAAGTTTACGGAAAAATACAAGAGTTATATAGTGAACGACATAAAGGCCAAAAAGTACTGATAACATCTGATTCAAGAAAATTTTTGGATTATGTCAGCCCGTTAGATTATGTGTACACCATACCTGGCAGAGTAGTGCATTTAACCTATACACCAGACCATGATTATACTCTTCACTTAAAAAGCTTTGTTGACTTAATGATGCTTGCAGACGCACAGAAAATTTACCTTTTAGTAACAGGGGATATGTTTCATAGCGGATTTGCACAAAGTGCATCGTTCATTAACGACAAACCTTATGAGGAAATCATTTTCTAATGCTTCATTTTCAAATCCAACTCCAATGAACCAACAACCTTTTTTCAGCATCATCGTCCCTTGCTACAACGTAGAAAAATACCTTTCATACGCTATTGACAGTGTATTGAATCAGCCTTTTTCCAATTGGGAATTAGTTCTGATTAATGACGGTTCTACAGACGATACTAAAAACATCATAGAGGATTATACCCATAAAGATGCAAGGATAAAAGCCATACACAAACTAAACGGGGGTGTGAGTATCGCACGAAATGCGGGTTTAGATATTGCAACAGGGAAATGGATATTGTTCTTGGATTCGGATGATTGGTTTGAAAAGGATGCTTTTGAAAAATTAAATGCTTTGATTGACCAATACCATGATGCAGACATTATCGGGTTTAATCACTTTTATAACAGTGAGAGGCGTGAATGGAAAAGAGAAAGCATAACTCCTAATCGGATAATCCGCACCGAAGATGAAATCAAATATTTCAAATTGGATACTTTATTTCCTTATTACGACCAAAGAACGAATGGCGTTTCAACAGGTGCCATCCGTGGTGCATGGGGAAAGGCTTTCAAAAGGGGACTGATAAAAAACAATCAGATTCAATTTGAAACCAATATCAAGATAGGAGAAGACGCCATATTTTGTTTAGATACCTTTAATGCCGCTAAAAAGATAGTATTATGCAATGAATATCTAATTCATTATAGAGTGTTCCAAGAATCTACAATGAATAAATATAACGCAGCTATACTCTATATAAATGAACAATCATTAAACGGCTATTATCAACGAATAGGAAGTTTTCTTGTGTCGGGAGATAGAGATTACAAAATTTGTTTCTGTGGAATGGCAGCAGAATGTCTTTTTCGTTCTTTCAGGTTGTATTTATTGCATCATGATTGTACTTTATCGTTTTCGGAAAAGAAACGCATCATCAGGGAAATGCTACAATCACATTTGTTTCAAATTGCTTTTGATTGCAATTTGAACTATCTACCAAGGGGGAAAAAGGAACTGGTTTATTGTGCGAAACACGGCATGATAAATCTGTTATTCGCATTTGCCTATATTTCCTGTGCTATGGTCAAAATCAGGAAAAGGTAGTAAACAAGAATCGACGAGATTAATTGACATATCCATTTATTTTTTACTGATGAAAAAGGAGAAAACCTCCGGCATATTTTACGAAACCAACAATTTACTCTATATTTTGCTCTATAAAAAATGCGCTTATGAAACTTCCATTATATTTATCCGCGTACAAACAATAAATGTATGGAGTCAGTCTGAGAAATCGGTTGCGGGAAACGATGCAATAGGCTTATGCAGCCGATGCATATAACTTGCTTCTTTGTACGATTATAAATCGTACGGCGTTACGATTACTAATCGTACACGTGTACGATTTATAATCGTACAACTTAGTAGGCTATATGGTTTGCTTTTCCTAATTATAATACATGTCGATGCAACTGAATTTCCAGACTGATTTCTATTAACCATCAAAACATTTATATGCAAACCAAGAAGTTAGCACTCGTCACCTGCTACTTCCAACCCAACTATGGCAGCCAGCTTCAGGCGTATGCCACACAGTTGCTCTTTGACAAGATGAACGTGCCGAACGAAACCATCTGCATAGACGGGTTGAGAAGGGAAATCAATGCAGCCAAGTACAAGTATTTTTTAAGCCGGATATGGGACATCCATACGGTAAAGGACAAATATGCCACCGTGAAGAAAGTGTGGGCACTCAAAACGAAAGGGGAAGAACTGAAACGGAGCATGGCTATAAGGAATGCCATGTTTCAGGACTTTGCGCAAAGCAAGTTCCATCTGTCAAAAGCCTTTCCTTCGAAAACGGAACTGGGCAAAGAAGCACACGGTTATTCCGCATTCGTTGTAGGGAGCGACCAGTTATGGCTGCCTTCGAATATCGAAGCGGATTATTACACCTTGAATTTCGTTCCCGACGGAATACCTAAAATCGCCTTATCCACCAGCTTCGGCATATCGAAGCTGCCTAACCGGCAAGCGCATAAAGCGGCTGCATTTCTGAAACGGATAGACTTTTGTTCGGTACGCGAAAAGAGCGGACAGAAAATCATAAAGGACTTGACGGGCAGGGAAGTTCCCGTAGTTTGCGACCCTACCATCCTGTTTACAGCAGAAGAGTGGGCGGAAACGGTTCCCTCCGGACGGTTTATACAAGAGCCTTATCTGTTCTGCTATTTTTTAGGCAACAATCCCGGACAACGTGAGTTCGTCAAGCGGTTTAAAGACGTTACGGGGTATAAAATCGTACAATTACAGCATTGCGATGAATACATCAGGAGTGATGTCGGTTTTCCTGATTATGCCCCTTACAATGTCGGTCCCGCCCAGTTTGTCCAATTAATCCGGGATGCGGAATATGTATTTACCGATTCATTCCACGCTTCGGTATTCTCCCTGCTTCACGGGAAACGCTTTTTTACATTCCGGCGGTATAACAACGACAGTATCGTTTCCACAAACGGCAGATTGTATTCGCTGTTGTCGTTGGTAGGGCAAGAAAACCGGTTATTAAAAGGCGATGAGGATGTACGGCAGTGTATGGCTCGTGGCATAGACTATGAGGTTGTACACAAAAAATTGGCTGATTTAAGGGATTTTACCAAGCAATTCGTTGAAAACGCATTGACAAAATCAGGGATAGCTTATGATTCATATAGAAGATAAGAAAGAGTGTTGCGGATGCTGGACATGCTACAATGTTTGTCCGAAACATTGCATCGGCATGAAAGAAGACGAAGAAGGAATCCGTTATCCAGTGGTGGATGCATCGTTGTGTATAGTATGAAAAGGCATGTCCGGTCATCCATGCCGATAAGACAGATACCCCTCATGCGCAACAAGGCTTCTTAGCGCAGCATAAAGATGAGGATATCAGAAAAGAAAGCACATCGGGCGGGGCTTTTACCGCCATCGCTTCATGGATTATCCGGCAAGGGGGCATCGTGTATGGCGCAGGATACCGGAAAGGCACTTTCATCGTGGAGCATCAAGGGGTGGAAACGGAAAAAGACTTATCGGTTTTCCGCAACAGCAAGTATGTGCAGAGCAATATCGGGAATACATTCAAAGAAGCATTAGGACACTTGAAGGCGGGACGCTGGGTCTGCTTCAGCGGTACGCCTTGCCAGATAGAAGGATTCCGGAGTTTTCTGCGCGGGCGTGAATATGAAAAGTTAGTATGCGTGGACTTGGTATGCCGTGGCATACCAAGTCCACGCATACTAACCCGCTATATTGAGGCTCAACAGACCCTTATCGGCGGAGAGTTTACCAACGTGCTTTTCCGTGACAAGCACTACGGCTATCATTACAGTTCATTTTCTATATATAATAAGGAGAGAGGCAAAGACTACCATAAGGGCGTAGACAGCAATGCTTATCTGCGTGCATTCTTCAACAACCTGAGCGACCGTCCTTCCTGCTACGATTGCCGTTTCAAGAAACGGTACCGCAAGAGTGACTTGACGCTATGGGACTGTTTCCCGATAGAGAAATTTACCAAGCAAATGGACGGGAAGGGGACGACACGCGTGTTGGTACAATCTCAAAAAGGGAAAATGATAATGGATGCCATCGGAAATGAATTGCGAACAGTACGTGTAGAGACGGATAAATTAGTAAGCGATGTAAGGGAAATGTTCCATTCGGTACCGATGAATCCGCAAAGGGAACAGTTTTTCAAGGATTGCAACGCCATGTCCCCGGTAGATTTCTTCCGTAAATGGTTTCCGATAACATGGAAAGTCCGCCTGAATGCCTTCATCCGCCTCACTTGTCATAGGCTGGGCATCTATACATTTGCCAAACGGATGTTTATGCTGGTATATACACGGAAAGATGACAGGAAATGAGAGCTATATTCTTGTCGTTCTCGAAATAAATCCGTTACTTTGTATTGTGACATTATAAAAAAGGATGGTTATGGAAGACTTATCAAATAAATATATCCGTTTTGACTGGGCTATGAAACGGTTGCTCCGTGACAAGGCTAATTTTGGTGTGTTAGAAGGTTTCCTGACGACATTGCTTAATGAAGAGATAAAAATTAATAAGCTATTGGAAAGCGAAAGCAATCAGGAAGATGAATTCGACAAGCAGAACCGTGTGGACTTATTGGCGGAAAATGATAAAGGCGAATTGTTTCTTATTGAAGTACAGAACAATTCGGAATATGCTTATTTCCAGCGTATGCTGTTCGGCACATCTAAATTAGTCACCGAATATATTAACCGGGGTACAGGATACGGACTTATCCGAAAGATATATAGTATCAACATCGTTTATTTCAATTTAGGCAATGGTACGGATGTGGTGTATCATGGCAAGACGGAATTCCGCGGTATACATAACGGGGAACTGTTGAACTTGTCTCCATTCCAAAAGCAAAAGTTCAATGTGGATGCGGTAAGTGACCTTTATCCGGAGTATTATATCCTGAAGGTGAACGATTTCAACAAATGGTCGAAGGTGCCGTTGGAACAATGGATTTATTTTCTGAACACTGGCAATATTCCCGCAGACGCAACGGCTCCCGGCTTGGGTGAAGCGCGGGAGAAACTGCAGTTGGTACGCATGAGCAAGGCTGAACTTAACGCTTATTACCATCATTTGGATAATGTAGTGATTTTGCGTGACAATATCGTTACAGCACGAGGTGAAGGACGCTTGGAAGGGCGTGCTGAAGGAATAAATATCGGTACAGAACAGACAAAAACAGATATTGCTAAGCAAATGAAACGGGACGGAGTGCCTGTACCCACTATCATAAAATATACCGGATTGACAGAAGAAGAAATCGGCAAATTGTAAGAGGCGCTGCATTTATTCACATTAGTTCTTTGCCATTCTCGAAATAAAGAAGCTTTTACGCATCTATATCCGTAAGCCCATGAAACTATATGCATCGGCTTACGGAGAGATAATTTATCAGAATCAATACAGCATCCCGAACAGCCAAAGGGGGATTTTATTTCCATAACCTATCTCGATTTCATCGGCTGCAACATAACTATCGGTTACGTTACGGATTTGGGCAAATCCTTTCCCTTTGCCTCCTATCTCGAACAAGTAGGTGTGGTTGACAAGGAAATCTCCCTGTTGCGGATAGTGCAACTGATGGGCTTGGCTTACCATGCTGGCAAAAAAAGTTTCGCGCACTGTGCCGATATCATTCCTGTCGGATAATGCCGTCATGAGATTCGGGTTATCGAATAAGAGTTTTTCCGGTTTAGCCAAAGATTTCAGTCCTTTTGCATTGGAAAACAATTGGCGGATAAGCGCAGAACGCTCTAAAAGAGCAAGCAAACGTATCAGTTGGTTACGGGTTGTGCCGATGGTAGAACATAACGTAGTAATATTCAAGGTAAAGGGCACCATTTCGGCTAACAGCATAATCAAACGCTTGGTCTTCATGACAGTTTCATATTCTATTTGTTCGGTAGCCGGAATATCGTTTTCTATGATTGTAGTTATAACTTGACGCAACCTTTCATAAAAGCTGTCGCCTTCACTTTCCTTGTAAAACGGATAATACCCACGGGAAAGGAACTTTTCAAAATAAGGCAGGATTTTTATTTTTCCGGTAATGCTTGACGCATAGCGGACATGATTCTTTAATATATCTGCCAAGGGTAAGGAAGGCAAATCAATTACGCCTTCAAATTTAAGATATTCACGGAAGGAAAGCCCGCGCATCTCATACATCCTGCACCGTCGTGATAAATCGGCTACAGAATTATCAAGCTCCAGCAAAGACGAACCGGTAAAGACAACATGAAAATCAGGATAGCTGTCATAAATGTTTTTCAGTTCGCGTATCCAATTAGGATAACGATGCACTTCATCCAAAAACAAATGTGTGCCTCCATGCGTATAATGGTATTCGGCAAGCTCAATGATGGTATGTTGCGTAAACCAAAGCTGGTCTAAAGAAACATATAGGGCTTGACTTCGGTCTGGGAAAGCATGACGTATGTGTTGCAATATCATCGTAGTCTTTCCTACACCACGTGCTCCTTTGATGCCGATAAGGCGTTCATTCCAATCTATCCTATCATATAGGTATCTTTGATTGGCATAGTTTATACGCTCTACAAGCCTGTTGTACGTCTGAAATAGTGTCTGCATATTATAATTTATATAGGTATTCTTCTTATGCGAAGGTAGCATATTTTTCTTTTGAAAGAAAGAAAACCGCAAAAATCTTTCTTTGAAAAGAAAGAAAACCGCGAAAATCTTTCTTTCTAAAGAAAAATTTCCATGCAGGCATCTTTTCTGATGATTGAACTTATTCTATAATTCACCTATTAATCATTTACATTTTATGGATCAGAAAATTACTGTCCTGCACATCGCCGAATGTGCGGGAGGGGTGGAACGTTATATCCAAATGTTATTGCCGCGTTTGGAGAAAAAAGGCTTTTGCCAGTTCTTCATTTGCTCTTACAACTATAATAAAACAAATTATCAAGGGATGGTAGATGGAGTGAAACAAATGGACTTGAAGCAGACGTTTTCGCCTTTACAGGTTCTCCGGAAAGTCCTTTCTATCCGGAAATACATCAAAAAACTCTGTCCGGATATCGTGTATTGTCATAGCAGTTTTGCCGGCGGATTAGGACGTCTTGCCGCTTGGGGACTTCCTTGCAAGATTGTTTATAACCCGCATGGATGGGCATTTAATATCAGATAAACTTATGAAACTGAAAAGTCTTGTTTACTTGTTAATGGAAAAATGCCTTTCGCCATTGACGGACAAAATCGTTTGCATATCGGAAGCGGAAAAGGAATCGGCGGAGAGGGAGCACATCACCAAAAAGGATAAATTGGAACTGATACCTAACGGCATAGATGTTTCCGCTGTCAAGAATGCCATACCCAAACAGAGAAGTGAGTTGGGCATATCGGAAAATGCATTCGTAGTAGGCATGATAGGCAGGCTGTCTCCTCAGAAAGCACCCGATGTGTTTATCCGCTCGGCAAAACTGATTCATGACTCGATTCCGGATTCCGCCTTTATCATGGTAGGCGATGGAGAAGAACGGGAAGCCGTAGAAACTTTTGCGAGAGAAAACGGCTTAAACCTGTATGTGACCGGCTGGACGGACACACCTTATTCTTATTTGAAGGCTTTCGATGTAGCCTTGTTGCTATCCCGCTGGGAAGGTTTCGGGCTTGCCATTGTGGAATATATGGCAGCCGAAAAGAACGTAGTGGCATCAAACGTAGATGCAATCCCGACACTGATTGACGATGGAACAGACGGGTTATTGGCAGAAGTGGATAATCCGGAAGACATAAAAGAAAAAGTGCTTTGGCTATACAAGCATCCTGAAGAAGCAAAAATCATGAAAAAGAAAGCGTTGGAGAAAGTGATTAAAAACTATGACATAAGTCGTGTAGTAGAACAACACGCAGACTTATTTGTTAAGATTTGTAAACCGGGGGGGGTAAAATATAAGATTCAACTTACTCTTGCTGCCCTTAATGGAGAAAGGAGGGCGGCATGAAAGTGCTTCACGTAGGGCAAATGATAGGCGGACTCGGTGTTTATATCCGAAATACCGTGACTTATATCAGTGATGAATTCGAATTTGTCATCGTTCATGGAGAAACGGACAATAGTAAACCGATAGCGAAGAACGGAAAGGAAGTAAAAGAATATACTATCAGCCTTTACCGGGATTTAAACCCTTTGAAAGACTTAAAAGGGCTTATCCAAGTCGTCCGAATCATACAAAAGGAAAAACCCGACATCATTCATTGCCATAGCGCAAAAGGAGGTTTTATCGGAAGGATGGCTGGCTTTCTGACCCGAACCAAAACATTTTATACCCCTCATGCCTTTTCTTTTTTATCCACTCAGAATAAAATAAAAAAGAGAATCTATCTCTTTTTAGAAAGAATGGCAAGGCTGGATTCTTTTTTGCTCGCTTGTTCTGAATCTGAAAAAGAATTGGGGATGGAACAGGTGCATTATAAAGAGAAAAGGGCATACGTTTGGAGCAATTCTGTTCCGGATGCGCAAACCGTACCGCCGTCAGGCCTAAAGGAAACATCCCCTTATATCTGTTATATCGGCAGACCGTCATACCAGAAAAATCCGTTCTTCTTGGTGAATGTCATTCGTGAAGTGCATAAAGCTTACCCCGATATACGGTTCTATATCTTAGGCGTAGGGTATTATTCGCCTGATTTGGAACAGATGAAGCGGATGATAACTCAATACCAATTGGAAAATACCATTGAATTATTCCCTTGGTTAAGCCATGACGAAACCATGGGGTATGTAAAAAACGCCTTGTTCTATCTGACTACATCCCGATACGAAGGACTTCCGTTAGCGGTGATAGAAGCAATGTCTTTAGGAAAATGCATCGTCGCTTCGGATGTTTTGGGGAATAAAGATTGCGTGAAGGACGGATATAACGGTTATCTGCTTCCTCTGCAAGAAAACCTGTTCGCCAAGAAAATCATCGAACTTATCGAACATCCTGATTTGACGGAAACTTTCGGAAAGAATTCCCGCTTGCTTTTCGAAAAGGATTTCCTGATACAAAACCGGATTCCGTATTTAGAAGCCATTTATAAAACACGATAGAGCCATTGCCGGCTGGTTTAAGGATAATGACGGGCGGTGGAATAAACAAATTGAGCGCTTACAAATTTGTGATTTTCACTAAATTAATTTATCTTTGGAACATGAAAAGAAACACCTATAAATATATGGCTCATTTTGTAAACCCGTTTACGGATATCGGTTTCAAGATTATTTTCGGGCAACCTGCCAGCAAGGAACTGCTTATTACCTTGCTGAACGAACTGCTTGCGGGTGAGCATCACATCGAGGACCTGACGTTTATTGATAAGGAGGACAATTCGGACAACGTGAATGACCGGGGAATCATCTTCGACCTGTATTGCCTGACTTCGAGCAAAGAATACATTATCGTGGAAATGCAGAACCGTTGGCACAGCAATTTCCTTGACCGTACGCTGTATTATGTATGCCGTGCTATCAGCAGGTTGATAGAACGTCCCGTAACGGACGAGGTGGACTTGCCGACAAACGGGAATGACCATCCTGACATAGTAGGTGAACCACAGCCACGCTACGGTGACTATTACAAGCTATCGACTGTATACGGGATATTCCTGATGAACTTCAAAGAACCGAAGTTGGAGGCTAAATTCCGTACGGATACGGTGGTGGCAGACCGGGAGACCGGGAGAACGGTGAATCCGCATTTCCGGCAGATATACTTGCAGTTCCCTTACTTTACCAAGCAGCTGGAAGAATGCGGGACATTGTATGACAAACTAATCTATGCACTGAAGAATATGAACGAATGGAACAGAATGCCGGATGCACTGAAGGAACAAGTGTTCAAGCATCTGGAACGGCTGGCAGCCGTAGCTAACCTGTCGGAAGCAAACCGTGTGGCTTATGACAAGGCGGTAGACCGCTTCTACGTAAGCCGGATTTACGAGGAGGATATGCAGGACCGAGTGGAGAACGCAATGAGGGAAGGTAGAGAGAAAGGGATGAAAGAAGGGATGAAAGAAGGAATGAAAGAAGGAATGAAAGAAGGACGAAAGGAAGGACGAAAAGAAGGACGAAAAGAAGGAAAATTGGAAGACGCGCGAAACTTTAAACGTTTAGGCGTATCTCCCGATATCATATCGCAGGCTACAGGGCTTAGTTTGGAAGAAATCGCAAAGCTTTAAGAATATAGGTACATTGTAAAAGAATTGTGGAAGTCTAGGTTGACGGTATGCTTGTTGTAAGGGATGATAAAGGACGTGTGTAAATTCCCAAATCTTAGGTACCGTCAGCCTGTCCCACATGGGGCTTCAGCGGGACTTTCTCAAAACTTTTTTTGAATGTCAAAAAAAAGTTTTCCCTCGTTTGACGCATTAGTCGTTTCTTAATGGAAATATTCGAATCGAAAGAATTTTGAAAACTGGAGAATGATTGCGTTATTACGATATGTCTCTAGGGGAACAACATGAATATGACGAACACATCAATGCTATTATGATATTATGACTTTACAATCAGTAATGGACATGTCGTATCAGCAACAAGTTCTTTGTTTTGAATTCATCCAAGTGGCCATTGGCATGAAAGAATCGCTTTCCGCCGTTCTCATTGAGGAGGATTGGGCATATTTGTTTGAGTTCTGTAAGCGTCAGGCCTTGATAGGAGTGGGATTTACAGCTGTGGAAAAGCTCCATCGGAATGGGGTGGGTTGTCCGCAAGGATTGAGAATGAAATGGATGTCGTTGGCCTTACGGATTGAGAAATTGAATGATAAAC
Source organism: uncultured Paraprevotella sp. (assembly GCA_944321565.1). Taxonomy (GTDB): domain Bacteria; phylum Bacteroidota; class Bacteroidia; order Bacteroidales; family Bacteroidaceae; genus Paraprevotella. The sequence continues at coordinate 27,434 of CALULT010000004.1, forward strand.
TTAACAGGCGGTGTGCTGAAGTTGTCGGTCGTTACGGACAGGATGGTTTGTACACATGTGTGTTGAAAGGGCAAGGAAACTTGCTGAATTATCCGGAAGATTTGGGAGTGAGGCGGATGCCGGGCGACATTGATGTGTGGTGCATGGCTCCGTGCTGTGGACTTGTGATTCCCGCTTTGGATGGTGGTCGTTCGCAGATTGGCAAGTTGTGTCATGGGCGCAAGGCGGTCATGGAATATGTGATGATGCAGCACCGTAGGTCAGGAGGTAAAGAGCAACCTCACATCCGCTATAACCACATTGAGGCACCGAAGTTGGAAGGCACAGAGATTGAGGTACATTACAGGCCTTCTTTCTGTCGAAATCTGTTGCGTAACATAAGGTTGCAACGTTGGTTTGCCTCGCATGCTGACGAGTGCATGAAACATAATACTCCAATGGGTTTTTCCGTTCCGACCGCATCCGTGAATGTGGTTTATCAGATGACACATTTGTTTTCCCATTACTTTGACGAGGGGCTCGGGCTTCGTCAACTGATGGATTATTTTTTTACGCTTAAGGCTTGGCATAACGACGTGGCGGAATGTTGGAGCCGGCAATCACAACTAGGAATGTGGTGTGAAGGATTGGGTGTACCGGTGATGTCGGCTGAGGAAATCATGTGTACTCTTCGTAGTTTCGGCATGGGGAAGTTTGCCGGTGCTGTAATGTGGGTGCTTCATGAGGTATTTGCCATGCCTGTGCAATATTACATCTGCCAGCCTGACGGACATGAAGGTCGGAAAATGCTTTCGGAAATTATGCAGGGCGGAAACTTCGGGCAATACGACGAGCGGGGGAAGGCAATGAAACAAGGCGGCATGGTGAAGCATGGAATGTGGAAATTTTTGCGTATCATGCGGCTTGTTTCCAGTTATCCTGGCGAAGCGTTGTGGGAGCCGGTCTTTAGGGTGTATCATTGGCTATGGAGACAGGTGCAATAATGGATGCTATAAGCATTCTTGGATGTTCAAAAGGATATCCGGCACACTTCTTGGGTGGAGGTGTGCCGGATATCTTTTTGGGATGTTACGTCCGTGGAGTACCGTCAGGGTCGTAGCTCAGGATGATGTCCACGGGTTCACGGTCAAGTTCGATGCGGTAGTATTCGGCAACGGTATCGCCATTGGGATATTCGATGCGGTCCACATCGTCTTCGTAGGCATTGAACGTGTTTCCTGCGTTGGTGAAAGCGGTGGTCACGGCGGCGGGAAGGGAAGTCCAAAGTATGTCTTCAAATTCCGTGTAGAGCCATTGGGCGTTGGTGTCGAAGTGCATGTCGGCTTCCGCGCCATTGATGTGCAACTGTGCTTCGTAGCCGTTGGGCTCGCGGTCGATTTCCGTGAGGATGGCATCGGGGTAGCGTGTGTTGACGGCCTCAGTGATAGTTTTGCGGATGGTGTCGTCAAGCTCGCCACCAGGTGTCACTATTCCGCCAGATGGCGTGCCGGCACCATTGCCTTGGTATGTGCTGCCGTCCGGATTGTAGAGCAGTACAATGTCCGCAGGTTCACGGTCGAGTTCGATGCGGTAGTATTCGGCAGTGGTGTTGCCATTGGGATATTCGATGCGATCCACATCGTCCTCGTAAGGGTTGAACGTGTTTCCCGCATTGGTGAAAGCGTCGGTGACTGCGACGGGAAGGGAAGCCCATGCAATGTCCTCAAATTCCGTATAAAGCCATTGGTAATTCCCGTCAATGTACATCTCGGCTTCGCCGTTGTTGATCCACATTTGGATTTCGTAGCCTTGCGGGATGCGTTCGATTTCCGTGATTTGTGCGCCGGGATAACGTGTTGTCGCCGCTTGGGTGATGTTTGCGTCTCCCCAAAGTCCGTTGTCCTTGTCATCATCATCGTCGCAGGCGACCCACACGGGGGCGGCAAGCAACAACAGCCCGAAACCGGGTTTCCATATTCTTTTCATCAAGTCTTTCATTTTTGTTTGTTTTTAAAGGTGAATGTATAAAGTCATTTGAATTTTGGCATGAAGCCGGGTTTAATCCACTTCGACGATTTTGAACTTCTTGTTGAACTTCAAGTCCACATCGTTGTACAGTTCCACTTCGTAGTCGCGGGAGTCTTTTTCGATTTTGGTGATTTGTTCACCCGGGAACATTTCTTCCACTTGGTTGCGGATTTGTGCGGGGATGAATGCGACGGGGACGGCTTCCTGTTTGCAGTCCACTTCTATCCATTCGCCTTTGCTGTTGAAGGAGATTTCCGCGCCATGGACGAGTTGCACTTCGTATGTGGTGGACCAAGGCCATTCCTTTTCGATTTTGATGTAGGACACTTTGGCATGCGGGAAGTGTTGTTTGAGTGTCGCACGTGCGGGGGCAGGCAGGTCGTTCGTGTTGCGGCTGATGACATCGTTGTCGGCACAGGCCGTGGCTGCGATGGCAAATCCGATGGTCAGTATGGCAAAAACCTTTTTCATGACGGTACGTTTAAAGGGTGAATAATCTGGTTTCCGTACCGCAAAGTAAAGGACTGAATTTGGAAAGATTTGGGATTCCGGCCTGAATACGGTTCAGTTTGCAAGTTTTAACAAGAAATGATGCCGCCCGTCGTAGCGGTACTCTATACCTATATTATATAGGGAGGCAATGGACTGGACGATGGAAAGTCCTAGGCCGGTGGATTCCTTGTGGGAGCCGTTGCCTTTGTGGAACCGGCGGAACATTTGTTGTGGGTCGAGGGCGGTGGAACCATCGTTGCTGATTTCCACTTCGTGGCTGTCCAAACGCACGTCTATGTGTCCGCCGTCCGGACTGTGGACAATGGCGTTCTTGATGAGGTTGTTCAGCATTGTGTGGGCCAGCGACTCGTCCATGCGGACTGTGCAGGCGGCGTTTTCCCGGATGTCGCAGGTGAGCTGTTTGTCTTCATAGACTTCCGAGAGCAGTTCCACGATGTTGCGCACATGTTGGTTCAGGTTCACGTCTGTCGTTTGGGTGAATTGTCTGTTTTGGATGCGCGAGAGCAGGAGCAGGGATTTGTTGAGCTGCACGGCGCGATTGAGGCTGCGGTACATGTCATCAATTTCTTTCAGTTCCTCTTCGTTCAGGTTTTCGTGGTCGGCCAGCATTTCCAGTTTGCTGCGCACGATGGCCAGCGGGGTTTGTAGCTCGTGCGATGCGTTTTCGATGAATTCCTTTTGTTCGCGGTAGGCTTTCTCCGTGCGTTCGTGCATGTCGATGGCGGCGCGGTTCAGGGTTTGGAACTCAACGATGCGGGTATGTGTGTCCAGTGGAGGGGCCGGACGGCCGGGTGTCACGTTCCTGAGCCATTCCAGCAGGCGGTCGAGCGGACGGAATACGGATTGGAGAATCAGCCGTGTGGAGAAGATGAGGCAGCAGAGCAGCACGATGTATAAAGCCACGAGATACTTGAAAATGGCGGCAATCAGGTCATCGCGTTCCAATGTGGAAAGGCGTAGCTCCAACTCGTAATAATTCAGGTCGGTGGCCATGAAGCAGGATTTCATGACGCGCACAGGTTCAAACTCGCCTTCTGTTTCGATATAGACTTCCCCGTCGTAGAACCGTTCCCGGTAATCGGCCGCTTCCTCTTGTGTGAGCGGGCGGATGCTGTAGCTGTGGATAACCCGGTCTTCCGCTTCCAGCAGGGTGGAGTCGGCCAGGATTTTTCCGACGATGATGTCGCGGTAGTTGTCTAAGGCATCGTCGGTTTCGTCCATGACTTCGTCAATGACGGCGAAGTAGAAAAAGGTGCCCCATCCGCCGAGCAACAGGAAGAGGAGCAAGGACAGGTTCAGGTGGGTGTATCGCAGCAATTTCATGGCCGTAGGTTTGTCAAGGTTCGAAAGCCAGTTTGTAGCCAAAGCCATACACGGCTTTGATTTCGGCTTGTGCGCCGGCGGCCTTCATCTTTTTGCGCAGGTTTTTCACTTGGGAATAGATGAAGTCAAGGCTGTCTGCCTGGTCGATGTGGTCGCCCCATACGGATTCGGCCAGTGCGGTGCGGTTGATGAGCCGGTTGGGGTTGCTCATGAAGTAATAGAGCAGGTCGAACTCTTTTCGGTTGAGCGCGATGTCTTTTCCGTCAACGGCCACCTTGCGTGTGTCGGGGGTAAGGGTCAGGTTGCCCAATACGATGCTGGTGTCGCCCCCCGCTTTCTTCCTCCGCAGCAGGGATTTCACCCGCGCGTTGAGTTCCGCCAAGTGGAATGGTTTGGCCAAATAGTCATCTGCGCCCAAGTCAAGACCTTCCACTTTGTCGTCAATGGAATCTTTGGCCGAGATGATGATGACGCTCTCTTGTTTGCGCATTCGCTTGAGATGGGCCAGCAAGGACAGGCCGCTTCCGCCGGGCAACATGATGTCCAGCAGGACGCAGTCGTAGTCATAGTCGTTGATTTTGGACATGGCGGCGGGATAGTCCTCCGCACATTCCACGACGAACTTCTCACGTTCAAGATAAGCTTTGACCGTGTCGCGCAGCTCCTTTTCGTCTTCCACCAACAGGATTTTCATGGCTGTGCGGTGCTTTCAACCGGGTCAACCGGCAGGGTGTCTTTCTTCCGGTAGCCGGAACTGGTCATAATGGCCACCAGCGTGCCGTCTTCCTGCGTGATGTGTACTTCGATGTATGGGATGCGGTTGTGGTGGTACACCTCGCGGGCTTCGGCGTAGAGCCATCCGCAGGAGACGGCTTTCAGGAACGTGATGTTGGCCGAGAGCGAAAGCGTGATTTGGGTGTAGCTGTTGGCTACGGCGGCAAAGGCCAGGTCGGCCAATGTGAAGAGTGCCCCGCCTTGGCATACTCCGGCGGCGTTGAGGTGGGCCGGTGTGACTTCCATGCGTACTTTGGCGTAACCCGGTTCAATGGTGAAGATTTCGGCTCCGGCTTCACGGGCAAAACGGTCGTTGAGCAAAAACTCGGATAGTTTCATGGTTTTGTTGTTTGAATGGAATGGATGATTCGTGATTCATGAAAAAGTTTGCCGCACCTCTTCCCAATGTTCATAGAGGGATTGCACGGACGGGAAAAGCAAGTCGGCTCCGGCATCAAGCAATACCTGGTCGGGCAAGGGGCCGGTGTTGACGGCAATGGTGAAGATACGGGCTGCCGTGGCGGCTTGCACGCCCAACGGGGCATTTTCCACCACGATGCCTTCCCAAGGCCGTATGCCTGCTTTTTGCAACCCCATCAGGTAAGGTTCGGGGTCTGGCTTCCCGCGTTTCACGTCGAAGCTGGTCACCATCAGCCCGCGTTGGAAAATGCCGGGAAAGTTGTGGTTCAGCCGGTCAAGCAGGGTGAGCTGGCCGGAACCGGTGACCAATACCGGTGTCAGCCCTTCTTCTTTCACTTTGTTGAGCAGGTTTGCCGCGCCCGGCATTTGCGGGGCTTCGGGGCATTGGCTGAACAATTCGGATTTGGCTTTATACATGGTTTGCCGTTCTTCTTCTGTGGCATCCCGTCCCCATTGGCGGCGGGTCAGGATGTCGATGGTGCCGCCCCCGGTGCGCCCTTCGTGGAGATAGGCTTCTTCGGGTGTCATGTGCAGCCCGAATTGTGCCATGGAGCGTGTCCATGAAGAGGCATGGTTGGGCATGGAGTCGAACAAGACCCCGTCCATGTCAAAAAGCACGGCCTTGAGGCTTGTCGCCTCAAAGCCGTGTCTTTTCAGGTATAAGTCTTTCTCTTTTTCAAACATGAGTTTATTGGTTTAAACGGGCGCGGATGGCTTCGCTTTCCTTTTCGTAGCCGGGCTTGTTGAGCAGGGCGAACATGTTCTTCTTGTAGGCTTCCACGCCGGGTTGGTTGAACGTGTTCACACCCAAAAGGTTGCCGCTGATGCCGCAGGCTTTCTCGAAGAAGTAGATGATTTGCCCCAGATAGTATTCATCCAGCCTGGGGACGCTGAGGCGCATGTTGGGTACTCCGCCGTCCACGTGGGCCAGTTGTGTGCCCAGTTCTGCCATTTTGTTCACTTCGTCCACACGTTTGCCGGCCAGAAAGTTCAGTCCGTCAAGGTTTTCCTCATCGGTCGGGAAGAGCACCTTGTGGTTGGGTTCTTCGATGCTGATGACAGTTTCGAAGATGGTGCGTTCGCCGTCCTGAATCCATTGCCCCATGGAATGAAGGTCGGTGGTGAAGTCCACTGCAGCCGGGAAGATGCCCTTGTGGTCCTTGCCTTCCGATTCGCCGAAGAGCTGTTTCCACCATTCGTTCAGGTAGTGCAGCTTGGGCTGGAAGTTTACCAAGATTTCAATTTTCTTGCCATCTGCATACAGGGCATTGCGGCATGCGGCATATACGGCTGAAGGATTCTCCATGAACGGCACGTCCAAAGCAGTGGCTTTCTCCATGTCGGCAGCTCCGGCCACCAGTTTGGCGATGTCGAAACCGGCCACGGCGATGGGCAGCAATCCCACGGGGGTGAGCACGGAGAAGCGTCCGCCTACGTTGTCGGGGATGACGAAACTCTTGTAGCCTTCCTTGTCGGCCGTGGTGCGGGCGGCACCTTTCTTGGCATCGGTGACGGCCACGATGACTTTGCGGGCCATGTCCTTTCCGCGTTGGTCTTCGCATTGTTTCTTCAGCAAGCGGAAAGCCAAGGCCGTTTCGGTCGTTGTGCCGCTCTTGGATATGTTGATGACACCGAATTTCTTATCTTTCAGGTAGTCGCACATTTCGGCCAAGTAATCCTCGCCGATGTTGTTCCCGGCAAACAGGATGACGGGATTCTTCTTGTCGTCCAGCAACCATTGGAAGCTGTTGCTCAGGGCTTCAATGACAGTGCGTGCGCCCAAATAGCTGCCGCCGATGCCGGCTACTACGACCACTTCGCAGTTTTCGCGTAGCACTTGTGCTGAGGCGTTCAGTTCGGCGATGAATTCCGGAGTGATGGATGACGGAAGGTGCAACCAACCCAAAAAATCATTGCCCGGGCAGGTGCCGTTTTCCAAGGCTTCTTGTGCGGCTTTCACTTGCGGCTCGTATGCCGCGATGGCATCCGCGCCAACGAACTGCGCGGCTTTCGTGATGTCTAATTGAATGTTTTTCATCTTTCTGTTTTTTATTAAAAGTGGTTAGTTCACATTAGTTACCGGAACGAATCGGTCAGCAACTTGATTTCAATGCTGGGCGAGATGCGTTCGTAAAGAATGTTATACACGGCATCAAGGATGGGCATGTTCACGTGGAGATACTTGTTGATGTCCTTCATGCACTTGGTGCCGAAATATCCTTCTGCGATCATCTCCATTTCTATTTGTGCGCTTTTGACGCTGTATCCCTTGCCAATCATCGTGCCGAACACGCGGTTGCGGCTGAAATTGGAATATCCGGTGACCAGCAGGTCGCCAAGGTAAACCGAGTCGATGATGTTGCGCTCAATGGGGTGGACTACCGTGAGGAAACGGTTCATCTCCTGTGCCGCGTTGGCCATGAGCACCGATTGGAAGTTGTCGCCGTACTTCAGGCCGTTGCAGATGCCCGATGCGATGGCATAGACATTTTTCAGCACCGAGGCGTATTCGATGCCAATGACATCGTCGCTGATTTTGGTCTTCACGTATTCGCTGGAAATCATGTCGGCGAAATCTTGCGCCTTGGCCGTGTCGGCACAACCGACAGTCAGGTATGTGAGCCTTCCCAAAGCCACTTCTTCGGCATGGCTTGGCCCGCCCAGCACGGCCAGGTTTTCGTCCGGCACGGCATAAACCTGATGGAAATATTCCGAACAGACGAGATTCTCGTCCGGCACGATGCCTTTGATGGCAGTGACGATGAACTTGTCGCGCAGGCGGGTGCGCAATTTTTTCAAGTGGCTTTTCAGGTAGGGTGAAGGGGTGACGAAAATCAACGTGTCCGCACTCTCCACTACCTTGTTGATGTCAGAAGAGAAAAAGATGCGGTTCACGTCGAAATGCACACTGGTGAGATAGGCCGGGTTGTGTCCCAGCCGGCGGAACTCTTCGATGCGGTCTTCCCGCCGCATATACCAATGGATGGTTTCGTTTTGCTCCAACATCATTTTGGCGATGGCTGTGGCCCAGCTTCCGCCTCCCATGATAGCTATCGTTCCGCAATTGCCCATGTTGTGTCTGGATTAGATTTTTTCTATCCACCCGGCCACTTCGTCCACGGACGGTTTCACGAGGTCGAGCTTGTATTTTTTGATGATGTCCCCGATTTGTTGCTGGATTTTTTGCGGATTAGTGTCCTTCAGGTCGTTTACCAAGTTGTATCCTGCTTTTTGCAGCACGGGAACAAGGTTTTCGGCGACACCAATGGCGGCAAATTTGTCTGCGCTGTCTTTCGGAATCCTTTTCTCCGGGCGCATTTGCGGGAAGAAAAGCACTTCCTGGATGGTCGTCTGTCCGGTCATGAGCATCACCAGACGGTCAATGCCGATGCCGATGCCGCTGGTGGGCGGCATGCCGTATTGCAGGGCTCTGAGGAAATCCTGGTCGATGAACATGGCTTCGTCGTCGCCTTTTTCGCTTAGGCGCATCTGTTCGATGAAGCGTTCTTCCTGGTCTATCGGGTCGTTCAGCTCGGAGTAGGCGTTGGCCAGCTCCTTGCCGTTCACCATCAGTTCGAAGCGTTCGGTCAGGGCCGGATTGTCGCGGTGCTTTTTGGTGAGCGGCGACATTTCGATGGGGTAGTCGGTGATGAAAGTAGGCTGGATGAACGTGCCTTCGCAGAACTCCCCGAAAATCTCGTCGATGAGCTTGCCTTTGCCCATCGTGTCGTCGATTTCCATGTTCAGGGCCTTGCAGATGTCGCGGATTTCGTCCTCGTTTTTCCCGTTCAGGTCATAGCCTGTCTTCTCCTGTATGGCTTGTAGGATGGGCAAACGGCGGTAGGGAGGCTTGAAACTGATGGTTTGTCCGTCCACCACGGTTTCGCTGCTGCCATTCACGGCGATGCAGATGCGTTCAAGCAATCGCTCGGTGAAATCCATCATCCAGTTATAATCTTTGTATTGCACGTAGAGTTCCATGCAGGTAAATTCCGGGTTGTGGCTTTTGTCCATGCCCTCGTTGCGGAAGTTCTTGCCGATTTCATACACGCCTTCGAGTCCGCCTACGATGAGCCGTTTCAGGTAGAGCTCGGTGGCGATGCGCAGGTAGAGGTCTATGTCAAGCGTATTGTGGTGGGTTATGAACGGACGTGCGCTGGCTCCTCCCGGAATGGATTGCAGGATGGGTGTCTCCACTTCCGTATAACCTGCTTCGTCCAAGGCCGTGCGCAGTGTTTTCAACACAGCCGAACGTTTCAGGAAAGTATCTTTCACGCCATTGTTGACAATCAAATCGACATAACGTTGCCGGTAGCGCAGTTCGGGGTCATCAAATGAGTCATACACTTCGCCGTCTTTCATTTTTACTACGGGTAGCGGCTTGATGCTCTTGGCCAAGAGGGTTAGTTCTTGTGCGTGTACACTGATTTCTCCCGTTTGGGTTTTGAATACAAATCCTTTGATTCCCACGAAATCTCCCAAGTCGAGCAATTTTTTGAAAACGACGTTGTAGAGGTCTTTGTCTTCTTCGGGGCAAATGTCATCGCGGGTGACATATACTTGGATGCGTCCTTTGGAGTCTTGGAGTTCAATGAAAGAAGCCTTTCCCATCACCCGGCGGCTCATCATGCGGCCGGCGATGCACACTTGGCGTTTTTCTTCGGCGGTTTCATCGAATTGTTCCTTGATGTCCGTCGAAAAGGCATCTGTGGGATATTCCGCTGCAGGATAAGGGTTAATACCCCGGGCACGGAGTTCGTTCAGGTTGTTTCTTCTTACAATCTCTTGTTCGCTTAACTCTAAAACATTCATTTCTATTCCGGTTTCGTTATTTGGGACAAAATTACAAAAGTTTTTTGAGTGTCCCAATGATTTTCCGTTTAAACATGTTTTTCTGATGGGGTTTTAAGGCGAGTCTTGTGTATGTTTGTGGGTGTTCCTCCTTGATTGTTGTAATGAATACAAAAATATTCTAAGGATGCCTTTTGTTTTGAAATACCTATAAGTTGGTATAGGCAGATTCGTTATTTCTCATTACCTTTGCAATCCGCAAGGGCGGAATGTCCTGCGGGGATGTCTTACTATAATAATAATAAAGGTATGGAAGGTTACAACGGAAGCTGGGCCGGTTTTAAAGGCGAGTTGTGGAAAAAGGAAATCAATGTGCGCGATTTCATCCAGCACAATTACACTCCTTATGAGGGAGATGAATCTTTTTTGAAGCCGTCTTCGGAAAAGACCCGCAAGGTGTGGGACAAACTGACGGAAATGTTCAAGGTGGAACGCGAAAAAGGGGTCTATGACACAGAAACCAAACTGCCTCAAAGCATCACGACATACGGACCGGGCTATATCGACAAGGAGAACGAGGTCATTGTTGGCCTGCAAACAGACGCACCGCTGAAGCGTGGCATATTCCCGAAGGGGGGCATCCGCATGGTGGAAAACAGTCTGGAGGCATACGGTTACCACTTGGATCCGATGACGAAGGAGATTTTCACGAAATATCGCAAGACGCACAACGAAGGCGTGTTTTCGGCCTACACGGAAGAGATGTTGGCCGCCCGCCGTTCGGCTATCATTACCGGTCTGCCGGATGCATACGGGCGCGGACGCATTATCGGTGACTACCGCCGCGTGGCATTGTATGGCACGGCGCGTTTGATAGAGGACAAAAAGAGGTTTCAAAAGCGGCTCGACATACAGGAACTGAATGACGAAATCATTCGTAACCGCGAGGAGGTGACGGAACAAATCCGCGCTTTGCAGGATTTCGAGAAGATGTGCGCCGCGTATGGTTTCGATGTGACTCGTCCGGCAAAGGATGCGCGCGAAGCCGTGCAGTTTGTTTATTTGGCTTATTTGGCCGCAGTGAAGGACCAGGACGGGGCGGCCATGTCCATCGGGCGCACTTCCACGTTCCTTGACATCTATATTGAAAAAGACCTTCGCGAAGGCAAGTTGACGGAAGAAGAGGCACAGGAATTGGTGGACCAGATGATTATCAAGCTCCGCATCGTGCGTTTCCTCCGCACACCGGAATACAACGATCTTTTTTCCGGTGACCCCGTGTGGGTGACGGAGTCTTTGGGAGGAATGGGTGTGGACGGCCGCACATTGGTGACCAAGACTTGTTTCCGTTATCTGCACACGCTTTACAACCTCGGTCCGGCACCGGAACCTAACCTGACAGTGTTGTGGGCGGAGAAATTACCGGAGAATTGGAAGAAGTTCTGTGCCAAGGTGTCTATCGACACGTCGGCCATCCAATATGAGAATGATGACCTGATGCGTGTGGACTATGGCGACGATTACGGCATAGCCTGCTGCGTTTCCCCGATGAAGATCGGCAAGCAGATGCAGTTCTTCGGTGCGCGTGCCAACTTGGCCAAATGCCTGTTGTATGCCATCAACGGCGGGCGCGACGAGCGCACCGGTGTGCAGGTGGCTCCACGCTTCGAACCGATCACGAGCGAATACCTGGATTATGACGAGGTGATGGCGAAGTACGAGCAGATGATGCGCTGGCTGGCCAAGGTGTATGTCAATGCGTTGAAGATTATCCATTACATGCACGACAAGTACGATTACGAGGCATACGAGATGGCCTTGCACGACGGTGACGTGCAGCGCATCCGCGCCACGGGCATTGCGGGCTTGTCCATCGTGGCCGATTCCTTGGCTGCCATCCGCGACTGCAAGGTGAAGGTTATCCGCGACGAGCGGGGATTGGCAGTGGACTTCGAGCGCGAAGGCGAGTATGTGCCCTATGGCAACAATGACGACCGCACGGATGCCATTGCGGTGGAAATCACGGAGAAGTTCATGGATTACCTTCGCCAGCATGAGACTTACCGCAACGCCGTTCCCACGCAGTCTATCCTGACCATCACGAGCAACGTGGTGTATGGGAAGAAGACCGGCACCACACCGGACGGTCGCCAGGGCGGTACGCCGTTCGCCCCGGGTGCGAACCCGATGAACGGACGCGACGTGAAAGGTGCCGTGGCAGCTTTGTCTTCGGTGGCCAAGTTGCCGTTCCATCATGCGCATGACGGCATTTCTTATACGTTTGCCATTTCGCCTGCCACATTGGGCAAGGAGCGCGGCATACAGGTGGATAATCTCGTGAGCCTGTTGGACGGCTATTTCACACCGGATGGCGGACAGCATTTGAATGTGAACGTGTTCGACCGCGATTTGCTGGTGGATGCGATGGAGCATCCGGAGAAGTATCCGCAACTGACTATCCGTGTGTCCGGCTATGCCGTGAACTTTGTGAAACTGACTCGCGAGCAGCAGTTGGACGTGCTTTCGCGCACCATCAACCACTCCTTATAATATATAATAGGTATGGAAAAGCCTTTGACGGGCAAGATACATTCATTGGAGAGTTTCGGGACCGTGGACGGTCCCGGAATTCGTTTTGTGGCTTTCCTGCAGGGATGCCCGTTGCGTTGCCAATACTGCCACAATCCGGACACGTGGCAGGTCGATGCGGCGGTGAAGTATGTGCTCACGCCGCAGGAATTGCTGGACGAGGTGTTGCGTTACAAAAGTTTTATCGCCAAGGGCGGCGTGACGTTGACAGGTGGCGAGCCATTGATGCAGCCGGACTTTTGCCGCGAGTTTTTCCGCCTGTGTCGTGAGGCCGGTATTCATACCGCATTGGATACAGCCGGTTCCGTGTATAATGAAAAGACGCTTCCCGTATTGGACTATACGGACTTGGCCTTGTTGGACATCAAGGCATTGCGTCCGGATTTGTGCCGCAAGGTATGTGGCAGTGACGGGCGGAACGCTTTGCGCTTTTTGGACGAGTTGGAGCGTCGGGGCATCGAGGTGTGGATTCGCCACGTCGTGGTGCCGGGACTGACGGACGACGATGCCTTGCTGGCAGAACTGGTGGAATACCTGAAGCCTTTCCGCATGGTGAAGAAGATAGAATGGTTGCCCTATCACACGATGGGTGTGTTCAAATATCGCGATTTGGGTTTGGATTACCCATTGGAGGGAGTGCCCCCGTTGTCGGCGGAGCGTATCAAGAGCATTCGTGAGCGGTTCGGATGGCCGGTGGATTGATGTTTGGTTTTAGGGGAAGCGTGGCCTCCGCGCTTCCTTTCGTTGGGCGCGGGGGCGTCCCGGCTGTTTTCCTTGCCGGGACAAGAAAATGTCCGTTTGGAACACTTGCGGTCGTGGCGTAATTATTACCTTTGTTCCCAAAATGGATAATAGGATGCAAAGAATGGGATTATTGGCGGTGGTGGCGGCCTTGTCGTGCCTGCTGGCGGGTTGTGAGGTGATAGAGTATCACCCGTATGACACGCGCATCGAGGGCGAGACGGGGCTGACGGAGAAGAACATCCGGCTGATAGAGGAGAAGATGAGAGGGAAGCGGGAGTTCCGTTTTGCCATGATTAGTGACACGCAACGCAGGTATGACGAGACGAAGGAGGTCGTGGATCTGATTAACAGCAGGGGGGATATCGATTTTGTGTTGCATGGAGGAGACATGGCTGATTTTGGTGAAACCAAAGAGTTCCTTTGGGCGCGTGACTATTTGAATAAGCTTCAGGTGCCCTACGTTTGCCTTTTGGGTAACCATGATTGCCTCGGGACGGGCTTTGACGTTTATCAGAAGGTGTTCGGGCCAGACAATTTCGCGTTCACGGCGGGCAATGTGCGTTTCATCTGCTTGAACACGAACGCGCTGGAGTATGATTACAGCCATCCGGTGCCGAATTTCAATTTCATGGAGGATGAGTTAAGGGCTTTTCCTGCTGCGGCGGAAAAGACGGTGGTGGCCATGCATGTGCCGCCGGGCGACGGTGAGTTCAACAACAACGTGGGGAGGGCTTTCGGGAGTTATGTCAGGAGCTTTCCTGACGTGCAGTTTTGTCTTTTCGGTCATGTGCATAATTGGCGGGAAGAGGAATTTTTCGGCGACGGGGTGGTTTATTACGGTTGCACCACGGTGGGCAAACGCGGTTATTATGTCATTACGATAAAAGAGGACGGTTATGAGATTGAGCGTTGTGGTTTTTAGTATGTTCCTGATGTGGTGCTTTCCCTTGGCGGTGGCGGGGCAAGAGATGTCGGGGCAACCGGATTCCGTCCGTACCCGTTATGAGAAGATGATGACCCGGCGCATGGAGATGTGGCAACGCCTCATTCCCGATCATTACAAAATGCAGTTTGCCGGGAGCATCGGGATGGTTTCCGCCGGGACGGGGTGGACTTACGGGAAGAAGCTGCAATGGGAAACCGATCTCATATTGGGATTCCTGCCCAAGTTCGAGAGTGAGCACCACAAGGTGGTTTTCACCGTCAAGCAGTCATATGTGCCTTGGAAGTTGCGCATCAAGGAAAGTCCATGGGTGGTGCAGCCTTTGTCGTGCAGCCTGTTCCTTTCATCGGTCTTGAACGAAAAATTCTGGACACGCGAACCAGACCGCTACCCGAAGGGGTATTACGGCTTTTCCACGCGCATCCGGGCCAACTTGTCGTTGGGGCAGCGCATCATGTTCGACATACCCGACGTGTCCGACTGGTTGGTGCAAGAGGTCTCGCTCTATTATGAGCTTGGGGCTTGCGACACGGATTTTTGCACGTTCTTTGGCGACCGCACCATCAAGTTCAAGGACATATTGAGCCTGGCCATCGGGTTGAAAGTGCATATCTGAAACGCGTTCCGGATTGCCGCTTAAGGCCGTGCTGGGGTGGAAGTCTCGGAAAACTCTCCTGCATCAAAGCAAAAGCCTTTGCGGGCATTGAATTTGCTTTGCGAACGAGGATATACTGACTTGGCAAAGTTAGATATACTGCCTTTGCCATCGAAGTATATCTTACTTTGCCAAGTCAGTATATCTTCTTTTTTGGAGGTAAGTATCTTTTGGAAACCGGCCATTCATTCCATTTTGATGAATGCCGGGGCTGGGAAGTGCATGCCGGCCATGGTCAACGCGTTGTCGCTGGCATATTTCAGGATGCGTTTGCGTGTGGCGATGGCCGTTTCCTTGTCCATGTCAAACGATGCGCAGATTTCGGGATGTTCCATTTGCAAGGCTGCGCCGTGCATCAGGTCTCCTACGATGAGCAGTTTTCCTGTTTGGAAGATAGTGTGGCCCGGCGTATGCCCGATGGCATTCAAGGCTACAACATTTCCCGGAAGCGTGTCGCCGAACTCAAATAGGTGAAGCCGGTCTTTGTAGGCTTCCATGGTTTTCACGGCCAATGATTTTTGCTCGTCCGGCATGTTCATCCAAGCATCGTATTCCGTTTTCGAGGCATACACTTCGGCGTTGGGGAATACCACGCTGTCACCTTTCATCATGCCGCCGATGTGGTCGCCGTGGAAATGGGTCAGGTAGAGGATGGTGATTTCCGATGGTGTGACGCCTGCGGTTTTTAATCCATTCAGCAGGCGGCTGTCGGCGTTGCCGAGTCCTGTGTCGAACAACATGTTGTGGCCATCCTTTGTCCGGACTAGGAAGGTGCTCACTGTCGAGGGGATGCCGTTTTGCAGCGACAGGCTGTTGACGAGGCTGTCGGAAGCATCGGCGAACAAGTTGCGTGGCATCAGCTTTTCTTCTGCGTTGTCCTGAATCCAAATGACATCTGCCTCTGCCATATTCAATGTTTTCAGGTAAGGACTTTCCGCGAGGGCGGAATCTTTCTCTGTCTCGTGTTGGGGGATTTTTGTGGCCTTTCCGCCACAGGCACTGAGCAGGGTGGCGAAAGCCACGGCTGCCCATAAGGTGCTTTGGGTGTGTCGTTTCATTGCTCTAAAGGGTTTTGTTCATGGCAAAAATAGGAAATAAGCCGGAGGTTTGCAACAGGGGGCTGGAAAAACGTTCCGGGGCTTTCCATGAAATGCCTAAGACGCAATGTTTCCACCTATAAACAAATTATGGCATTTCTTCTATTTGGGTAAAGATGCTCCAATTTTTGTCTTTTTTATAGATGTCCCGGCATTCGGCGGGCACGAACAGGCGGCATACGTTTCTGCGGATGCCGTTGAATGCGTTTTCCGGAACGGAAGCCGGTTCTTTGCCATGGCAGTAGATGGCGGTCAATCCTGCACAGTTGGAGAATGCGTAATCGCCAATGAGGTAGAGCGTTGCGGGGAGGTGCAGCTTTTTCAGCATGTAGCATTCGCAGAGGCTTTTTGACGGAATGGTTTCGCATCCTTCCGCGATGCAGTACGGACAGGCTGATGGGGAGGTAATAGTTTTGTGTGGTTTCGCCTTGGTTGGGTGTCACAAGTCGCATTTCCTTGTCTGGCGAGGTGCCGAATAGTTCACAGAACTGGTGGGCGAGGGCTGGGGTACCCCATCCGGGAAACGGAAGGGTAAGGGAGGTGAGACTGTGGCAACCCGAGAAAACCTGTTTGCCGATGTTGTGGACGGTGGCAGGGAGGTCTATCGTTTCGAGCCGGTGGCAGTCTTTGAAGGCTTCGTCTTCGACGGTTGTGACTGATTGCGGGATGTGGATGCGGGTGAGCGATGCACAGTCCTGGAACAGGTTCTTATTGATTCTTTCAAGTCTTTCCGGAAGCCGGATGCCGGCAAGGCTTGTGCAACCGGAAAAGCAGGAACTGCCGATTTCCGTAGTTTCAGAAAGGAAATGAATGTTGTTGAGGTTGCTGCAATGCGCGAAAGCCGACTGCCTGATTTGGGCAAGGGATGCCGGAAGGGTGAGTTCTTGCAGGGAGGTGCAATAGGAAAAAGCATATTTGTCGATGGATGAAAGACCTTCAGGCAGATGTATGGAGGCCAGATTGGAACAATATGCGAAACAGTGTTGCCCTATTTGGCGCAGGGAATGGGGAAGGGACACTTCTTCCAGTATGTTGCAGTAGCGGAACAACCTGGAACCAAGGGAGGTAACGCCTTCTTCTACGCTGATTTTTTGAATCTGTGACACGAATGCTTCCCAGGGGACATCTTTTGTCCTGACAAATTCGTATGTGGCTCCCGTGCCGGAAATGCGCAGTTCGCGTTCTCCGGGGATGAATTTCCATTCAATTTGCTCTCCGCAACGCCCCTCTGTGCGGATTGCTTTTGCGCTATTCCGTGTAGCAGTTCCGTTTTTCGGAAAGAATAATTTTGAAATCAGATTTGTAAATCCCATTTTGCTTTCTCCCATTTTATTGATAATCGTTTCCTATCTGTGCGATGTGGTTGGAGTGGCGGGTGGCGCGGTGTGGTGGTTTGAGCGTAACCGCGCAGGCCTCCACCTATTTTCGAAATGTTGAGGTCCTAGGAAAACCTTAAGTATGTAAATAGGAATATAGGAAGCCTGCGCGTATGCACAGGCATCTACTCACATTATCTCACCATACTTAATCTTGAAATTTCCTAGGTTTCAACATTAATAAGATATGCAGTAAATGCAATTTCATAACCACAAAGGAGACGCTCTTCGACGCTTCGGCAAACGCCACGGTGCAAAATTACGTAAATCCCTTGAGGGTGGCAACTATTTTTGTATGAAAAATAGATTCCTCATTCAGTTTGGCTCAATATTCGGTCTTGTCCGTCGTTTCTGCCCACAACTCAAAAGCCGCGATGGCTTCTTCGGGAAGCAGGTTTTCCATCGCCTTTTGGCGTTTCTCGCGTGGCAAGGCCAGTTCGTCGTAGATGAACGAGTCGTCGAAGCCGATGGTTGCGGCATCGGTTTTATCGTTGCCGTAGTATATCTTGTCGATATGCGCCCAATAAATGGCACCCAGGCACATGGGACACGGTTCGCAGGAGGTGTAGATTTCGCATCCGCTCAGGTCGAAAGTGCCTAGCTGTCGGCAGGCTTCGCGGATGGCACTGACTTCGGCATGTGCCGTTGGGTCATGGTTGGCGGTCACGCGGTTGACACCTGTGGCAATGATTTTGTCATCTTTTACGATGACGGCTCCAAACGGGCCGCCTCCGTTTTTCACATTTTCGATGGAAAGCCTGATGGCTTCGCGCATGAATGCAGGATTTCTCATGGTTTACAGTTTTTAAGGGTTGACGGATTGTGTTTCTTTCTCCCCGCGTCTTTTCTTGGGGACAAGCGCGCGGAATATGTCCCGCCACGAATTGAAGTCGCGTTTCAGGCCTATGCCTATGCCTTGCGTGGTGATGGACGATTTGGTGAAGTAGCGGTCATTGGTTTTGCTGTAGGCTTTCAGGCTTACGTTTCCACTGGGGGTGAGCAACCATTGCACGTCGAAATCGCCGATGAAATTGCTTGTCGTGGTGGTATTGTCGCGATAGCCGAAGTTGCCATTGATGAGCAGGCGGTTGTTCAGCAGGCGTCCCGAAAGCAGGCCTTCCACGTCCATGTCGCTCCAACCCACTTCGCCGGTGCTGAGGTTGGTGCCGATATTCCAATTGCTGTTGTTTCCGAGGATGTTGGAGAACATTTGGTTGAGCTGCCCGCTCAGGGTTGACGAGAGCAGCGATTTCATGGCCACGGACGATTGGCTTTGTTCCGTGTTGTTATAGTCATACGTGTAGAAGCGGCCGATGCCGAGAAGGTAAATCACTTGCATGTTTTTTTCTTCTTCGGTGCTGATGAGGCTGCGCACCATCTGTTTTTCGTCCTCGTTCACATTAGGCAGGTCAAAGTCAAATCCGATTTGCGGGGCTTGCGCCTTGCCTGTGAGGTTCATCAGGCAATTCACCCGCACATTGTTTTGGCTGAATGTGGAGCCTGCACTCAGGTCGTTCAGCGATACGGAGGGCACGGTATATACGGCTTGCAGGTTGAGGTCGGCCTCGACGGGAATTCCTCCGAAGATGATGGTGCCCCCGGGGTTGAACGTGAAGTCTTTCCGGATGACATCTTGCAAGGAGAGTTTATAGACGCCGTGGTCCACGGTGTATGTGCCATACATCGTGAAATCCCCTTTGTTGTAGAAGTTGGCCCTGATGTTGCCATGGCCGTTCAATGCGATGTAATCCCCGGCACGTGGATCCATGAGGATTTTCATCGTTGCGGCCGGAGTCAAATCCAGTTGGAAGCTGATGCGCATGTCCGATTCCGGTTCCGGCGGTGTGCCTGCCGTTTCTGATGATGCGGACGCGCTTATGCTGTGGTTGCAGCTTTTGTATGTGATGAATTGGTTGTCGGTCAACGTCGTGGGGGAGGATAAGTTATAAGAGAATACCGTGCCGGCTTCGGGGCGGGCATTGATGTGGATGTTCAGGTTTCCCGGATAACCGTTAAATCCGATACGGCCGGTGGCGTAGGCTGTGCCGCAGAAAACTTCATCGCCGAAATCTTTTATGTCGTATCCTAATACGTTATAAGCGTCGATGTCGAACTGGTAGTTCAGGTTGGAAAGGTGGGTGTGGCGGAGTTCGCCGTTGACGAGGGCGTAGTGTGCGTCGTAGCCTGGTGCTCCCTGTGGGTCATACACCCTAGTGTCGCGGAAATAGATGTGGTCGGGGCGCAGGATGATGGAGTCGTTGATGAGCCGGTATTCTACGCCCGTGGCATCCACTGTCGTGCTGGCTTCGCTGACAAGCATGTCTCCTTCGAGGTTGATGCCCTTGAACGGGCCGAAGACACGTGTCCATCCCGAGGCGCGGCCTTGCAGGTCGGTGAAGATTCCTTCCGTATATTTATTAAGGAATGACAGGTCTATGTTTTGTGTGCGGATGAGCAGGTCGATGCCGCCTTTTGGGGGGGCACCGATGCGTATGTTGCCGTTCACTTGCGTTGTGCTTTGATGGTCGGGGTCGGCGATGTGGGCGTCAAGGAAAACGGAGTTCTCGTCCTTGCTCCATCCGCCGTGCACTGCCATGTTGCCAAGGTAGGCATCGTTGAACGTGAAGTTGTTCACTTGCAGCCGTGCGTCGAACGCGGGGCTTTTCATCAGCCGGGTGCCGTAAGCTTTTCCCGTGGCCTGCCCGGTGAAGTCCACGGTATGAAAATTGATGATGTTGAAGATATATTCCAGGTTGATGTCTTTCAGGTCGGCTGTCAGTGTGTCGCCTTCTTGTGCCGACACATTGCCGTTCAGGACAAGGTGGCGGTCGCCTTGGTCTATTTTGAAATTGTCAATGTGTATTTTTCCTGGTTGGGCGTGTATGTGTGAGGCATATACGTTCCAGGCAGAGTCATTGACGATGATTCGTGACGGGTTGAAGCTGACGTCAGTGAGCATGCGTTTCTCTGCGTCGAGCGAGAAGCTGGTAAGGGCGGATATGGTTCCTTTATATGCTTTTTCTCCGTGGTTGGTCCATTCTATACGAGTGTGGATGTTGTCGTGGGCGGCTTGGGCCTGCAGATGGAAGTTCACAGGGCTTTTGCCGATTTGTTTTTGGAAGTTGACGGTGCAGGCGATGGAGTCTTCCAACAGTCCCGCCAACATCGTGACGCGGGAAAACTGTTGCCCGCTGTATTCAATGGACGGAATGGATGCATTGAAGTCAAATTCATTCGTTTGGCTATTGAGATAGCCATTGAAATGTGCTGGTTCGTGGACATACAAGGGAATGCCGAGGAGCTTTTCCAGGGGCTCGACATTATTGATGTGCATGGACAGCATCACTTCGTCTTGTGAATCCTTCTTGATTTGCGGCATTTTGACAAAGGTGGGGATATAGCGGTGGAGCAACCTTCTGCCATGTGCCATAAGAGTGCCTATCTTGAATGTCCCTGCCATTTCGGTTTGCAGGAAATCGCTTTGGACGGAAAGCTTGCGCCGTCCGGATTCTTCTGAGGCCATTAGGGTCACGGGGCCGGTGGCATATTGCCCGTCGGGCGAATCCATCGTGAAATTCCGGATAGCCACTGTGCCGTCCAAATCTTCTATGTCGTTGCCTTGGAAGTCGGCTTCGACATTGCCTTGGAATGTAGTCCCGGCATATTTCGATGTCAAGTTAAGTGCGTGTGGACTGAAGTGCCCGACAGACAGGTTTCCTTTGATGTATGGCATGGGGGCTTCCAAGCTGAAAGCCCCTTTTGCTGCGAGGGCGATATAGGGGTCGTTAATGGCAAGGTTTCCGTCAAAACCTCCATTGCGGTATGTCGCGTCCAGCGATATGTCGCTGTAGTCATGATGGTTATAGTGAAACTGATGGATGTTTCCATTGACGGTAATCCAGGGACGGCCATTCCGTTTGAGCCATCCCTTTCCTTTGAGGTCAAATGCAGTCGTTCCCAGCTTGTCTTCTTTCCCTAATAATTTCCCTATCAATAACCTGCCGCTGTTGATGTCGGCCTCGAAGCGGTTGTTGTCCGTTAGTTTTCCGGACAAATCAAGAGAACCGACGTTTGTGTGTAATGAAAAGTCTGTGGCTATGCGTCCTTGCGTAAAAGAAACGAAGCCTTCCCCCTTGACTTTGCCTATGGCAAGTAGCAGCCCGGTGAGCTTTTTTCGGGCTTTTCCTTTTAGCCCTTCCGTGATTCCCCGGATGCCTTCATTGTCAATCTGTAAATCGCGGATACGGGATAGGATGGACAGCTGTTCTTTGTCCCTCAGGTTGTTGGCCGTCAAAGGGGCGTCAAACTGAATGGTTTGGTCTTTGGTGTGGATATGCAGTCGGCTGACTTGGATTTTGTCAAGAGTGCCGTTCATCTCGGCTTCAAAACATAAGGGCAACAGTTCGGCGAATGGTTCGGCTTGACGCAGTGCAGGAAGAAGTGGCGTAAAGTCGCAGGCGGAGAGCGAGCCCTTTTCGATGCCTCCTTGGAAGCTCACATCGTGGAATTCCATGTTTTTGCCGGATGTTGTTTTCCCGCGTTGGTAATTCAGCGTGAGTGGGGAGAATGTCAGGCGGGAATGGGGCAGTTCGATGTCGAAGTCTTCCACCACGGCTTTTTCTTTTCCCGCCGTGACTTTGAATGCCAATTGTTTCAGTGCCAGTCCCGATTGTTCTTCAAATGCGAGTTTTTTGAGCCTCAGGTTCAAAGAATCTTTTGAATAGTACTTCAGGGAGAGCGTGGCACTGATATGATCCAAGGCGATGTGTGAAGGGTTGAAGCGTCCTGGTGTGGGAGGTTGGTCGAATTCGTCCCATGTCAGTCTTCCTCTCCTAATCAAAACGGAGTTGATGCGGAGGTCTGGGGTGCCGGAAGACTTCTTGTTGCTGGAGAATGCATCGATGAGAAATTGGAAATTGGGTGATTCACCTTTCTTTTGGCGGTAAAGGTTGATGTCGAACCCATAGAGTTGGATGTTCGAAATGGATATTTTCCCGTGCAGCAACGCCGACAGTTCCATTTTCGCAGATAGACGGTACGCTTTCAGCAAGTTCTTGCCTTTTTGGTCCTTGACTGAAACATGATCCAGGATGATGCGGTTGAAATACCCGAAATCCACTCGGCCGACAGACACTTCAGCTTGGAGCACGTTTTCCAAAACATCAGTAACAATCAATGTCGCTCCACGTTGCACGGCCGGAATGTGGAGTAGGGCAATTAAAAGCAGGTAGCCTCCAATGACTATGCCTGCAATGATTCTGAATATTTTCCTTAGTCTTTTGATGCGCGCATGATTTATCCGACAAATTTAGTATTTTCTTTTTAGATTTCTTCACTTTGTCATATTTTTAATGTAATTTTGCCCTGTTTTTAAAGACAACCAAATTTAATTAATCCTATTATATGGCAAATGTAATTAAATTACGCAAGGGCCTTGACGTGAACCTCAAGGGCCAGGCTGCCAAGGAGGTGTTTGACGTGGAGAGTCCGGGCGTTTTCGCGCTGATGCCGGATGATTTCACGGGGACAAAACCCAAGGTAGTGGTCAAGGAGGGCGATGCGGTTAAGGTGGGGGATGCTTTATTTGTAGATAAGGTGCGCCCTGAAGTGAAGTTTGTCTCTCCCGTGAGCGGGAAAGTGACGTTGGTGGAGCGTGGCGACCGTCGTAAGGTGTTGACGGTGCGCGTGGCGGCTGATGCCCAACAGCAGTATGTGGATTTCGGAAAGAAGAATCTGGAACAGATGACGGCACAGGACGTGAAGGACACGCTCTTGGAGACTGGTTTGTTCGGTTTCTTCAAACAGCGTCCCTATGACGTGGTTCCCGATCCGTCGGTGTCTCCGAAGGCAATCTTCGTATCGGCTTTCAATTCCATGCCATTGGCTGCTGATTTCGAGTATGTGTTGAAAGGGCGTGAGGCTGATTTCCAAACAGGATTGGATGCTTTGGCCAAAATGGCGAAGACTTACCTCGGAGTGAGTGCTAAACAGGCGGCTCCGGCATTGACCGCAGCCAAGAATGTGACAGTGAATGTGTTCGACGGGCCGGCTCCGGCAGGAAACGTGGGTGTGCAAATCAACCATATCAATCCGGTGAACAAGGGGGAGACCGTTTGGACGCTTGGCGCGGAAGAAGTGATTTTCGTGGGGCATTTGTTCAACACGGGCAAGCTTGACTTCACACGTCTTGTGGCATTTGCCGGCTCGGAAGTGAAGCAGCCCGCTTATTGCCGCATGACGGTAGGGCAGCAATTGTCCACTTTGGTGAAAGGCCGCGTGTCGGAAGGCCGCACCTTGCGCGTCATCAGCGGCAACGTGATGACGGGCGTGAAGACTACGGCCGACGGTTTCTTGGGTGCGCATGCCACAGAGGTGAATGTGATTCCGGAAGGTGACGACGTGCATGAAATGTTCGGTTGGATTATGCCGCGTTTCAGCGACTATTCTTCCAGCCGCGCTTATTGCAGCTGGCTCTTCGGCAAGAAGGCGTATGCGTTGGATGCCCGCGTGAAGGGCGGTGAGCGTCACATGATCATGTCCGGCGAATACGACCGCGTGTTCCCGATGGACATTTTTCCGGAGCAATTGGTGAAAGCCATCATCACGGGCGACATCGACCGCATGGAAGCTTTGGGCATTTACGAAGTGGCTCCCGAGGACTTTGCCCTCTGCGAGTTCGTGGATTCTTCGAAACTCGAAGTGCAGCGCATCGTCCGCGAAGGATTGGACATGCTTCGCAAGGAGATGGCTTAAATATGTTTCATCGCTAAATAGATAATAATAATGAATGCGTTAAGAAAATATCTGGATAAGATAAAGCCTTCTTTTGAGGAAGGGGGCAAGCTTCACGCTTTCCGCTCGGTGTTCGAAGGGTTCGAGTCTTTCCTGTTCGTGCCCAATGCCACGTCGAAGTCGGGAGTGAACGTGCATGATGCGATTGACAGCAAGCGCATCATGATATTTGTGGTTATCGCGTTGATGCCGGCGCTTTTGTTCGGCATGTATAACATTGGTTACCAAAACTATACGGCGGCCGGAGTGGACGGCACGTTTTGGGAAATGTTCGGCTTCGGCTTGCTGGCCGTGCTGCCCAAGATTATTGTTTCCTATATCGTCGGCCTTGGTATCGAGTTCATTGTGGCCCAGTGGAAGCATGAGGAAATTCAGGAAGGCTACTTGGTCACGGGTATGCTTGTGCCGATGATTGTGCCGGTGGATTGCCCGTTGTGGATTATCGCCATAGCCTGCGCTTTTGCCGTGATTTTCGCCAAGGAAATTTTCGGTGGCACGGGCATGAACATCTTCAACGTGGCGTTGATTACCCGCGCTTTCTTGTTCTTCGCTTATCCGACAGCCATGAGCGGCGATGCCTGCTGGGTGGCCAAGGAGAGCATTTGCGGACTGGGCAACGACCTGCCCGATGCTTTCACCATGGCTACTCCGCTCGGCGAGGTGGCTACGGGCACGGTGCCCGCTTTCTCTTGGGACCAGGTTTGGGGCTTCATCCCCGGTTCTATCGGTGAGACCAGCGTGGTGGCCATCGCCATCGGCGCGGTTATCCTCCTTTGGACGGGCATTGCCAGCTGGCGCACCATGTTGAGCGTCTTTGTCGGCGGTGCGTTGCTGGCTTGGATTTTCAACCAATGGGGTCCCGAAGGCAACGCCGGTGCCATGGTGCCGTGGTACCAGCATTTGGCATTGGGCGGCTTCTGCTTCGGTGCCGTGTTCATGGCTACCGACCCGGTGACTTCCGCCCGCACGGTGCCCGGACAGTTCGTTTACGGCTTCCTCATCGGTGCCATGGCCATCATAATCCGTGTGCTCAATCCGGGCTATCCCGAGGGCATGATGCTGGCCATCCTGTTGATGAACTTGTTCGCCCCGCTGATTGACTATTGTGTAATTCAGAATAATATCGACAAGCGCGCGAAACGTGCGATTAAAAAATAAGGAACTATGGCTACAAAGAAATTCAAATGTAAAGTATGTGGCTACATACATGAGGGGGATGCCGCTCCCGAAAAATGTCCGGTGTGCCAGGCTCCCGCTTCCGAGTTCGAGGAAATCATGGAGGAAGGTGCCGATAAGCCTGCCAAAAAAGGACTGAACACGGACGGCAATACCTATACCATCATATATTCTTGCATCGTGGTGGTCATCGTGGCGTTTTTGTTGGCGTTCGTGTCCAAGGTGCTCGAGCCGCAGTCGATGGCCAATGTGCGCATTGACAAGAAGAGCCAGATTCTGGCTGCGTTGAATCTCCGTGATGTGGAAAAGGCCGATGTGGAGAAAACCTACAGCGAGGTTGTCGTGGCCGACGAAATCATAGACAAGGACGGCAATGTGGTCAAGGACGGGAAGTCCAAAGACCAGGACGGTTTTGTCGTGGAAGACAAGAACATCTCGGACGAATGCCTTCCTTTATATGTCTGCGAAGTAAACGGCGAGACGAAATATGTCATTCCCGTGACGGGTAAAGGTCTGTGGGATGCCATTTGGGGCTATGTAGCCTTGAATGCGGACAAGAATACTGTCTATGGCGTGTATTTCACCCACAAGGGAGAAACTGCCGGCTTGGGTGCTTTGATTACCGAGTATGAAAAGTTCCAAAAGCAGTTTGAAGGCAAGAAACTGATGAATGCCGACGGTTCTGCCGTGGCTCTGAGCGTAGTGAAGAAAGGCAAGACGGTCGTGGGGCTGGACGATGCCAACCGTTGCGACGCGCTGACAGGTGCCACGCTGACTACAAATGGCGTACACGCTATGTTGCAGGAATGCTTGTCCCGTTACATGACATTTTTAACGACTAACGAATAATAAGGAGGCAAGAGATATGAGCAAGTTATTTTCTAAAGAGAACCGGGAAGTATTTACCGCCCCGCTTAATCTCGACAACCCGATTGCCGTGCAGGTGCTGGGTATCTGTTCCGCATTGGCGGTGACTTCGCAGATGCAGCCGGCCATTGTCATGGGACTTTCCGTGGCTGTGATTACGGCATTTTCCAATTTGATTATTTCACTTATCCGCAAGACCATTCCCAACCGCATCCGCATCATTGTGCAGTTGGTCGTGGTGGCTGCGCTGGTGACCATCGTGAGCATGGTGCTTAAGGCTTTCGCCTACGACGTGAGCGTACAGCTTTCTGTCTATGTCGGGCTGATTATCACCAACTGTATCCTGATGGGACGCCTTGAAGCGTTTGCCATGATGAACGGGCCGTGGGAAAGTTTCCTCGACGGTTTGGGCAACGGTTTGGGCTATGCGCTTGTGCTCGTCGTGGTGGGCACGGTGCGCGAGTTTTTGGGCAACGGCTCCTTGCTGGGCTTCCAGGTCATTCCGCAGAGTTTCTACGACATGGGTTACATGAACAACGGCATGATGACGATGCCGGCCATGGCGCTGATTCTTCTGGGTTGCGTGATTTGGGTACACAGGGCCTATAATGAGAAAAAGGAAAAGAAGTAAACGAACCACATCCTAAAACATAGAAAGACAATATGGAACATTTCTTAAGTTTGTTTGTCCGTTCGATTTTTGTGGACAACATGATTTTCGCTTTCTTCTTGGGTATGTGTTCTTACTTGGCCGTATCCAAGAATGTAAAGACGGCCCTCGGGCTGGGTATCGCCGTGACGTTTGTCTTGGTGGTGACCGTTCCCGTGGACTATTTGCTGCAGACCAAAGTGCTTTCCGAGGATGGCATCCTTGGCATTGACCTGACCTATCTCTCGTTCATCCTGTTCATTGCCGTGATTGCCGGCATTACGCAGTTGGTGGAGATGGTGGTGGAGCGTTTCACGCCTTCCCTCTATGCCGCGTTGGGTATCTTCCTCCCGTTGATTGCTGTGAACTGTGCCATCATGGGTGCTTCGCTCTTTATGCAGCAGCGCATCTCCATGGATCCGGCCACCAGCACACAGGCCATCTCCAACGTGTGGGATTCCATCGCCTACGCCTTGGGTTCAGGTATCGGTTGGTTGCTGGCCATCGTCTCGTTGGCTGCCATTCGCGAGAAAATGGCCTATACCGACGTGCCCAAGCCGTTGCAGGGACTGGGCATCACGTTCATCACGGTGGGCCTGATGGCCATGGCATTTATGTGTTTCTCTGGTTTAAGTATTTAAAAGGAAAGGAATAGAACAATGGATATGAATTTTATTTATGCGAGCATTGGCGTATTCCTCGTCACAATCCTTCTTTTGGTCATCATCCTGCTGGTTGCCAAGAAATATTTGTCGCCGAGCGGAAACGTGAACATCACCATCAATGGGGACAAGGTCATCTCTGTGGCTCAGGGAAGCAGCTTGTTGTCCACCTTGTCGGAACAGGGCATTTATCTTTCTTCCGCTTGCGGCGGCAAGGGGTCTTGCGGCCAGTGCAAGTGCCAGGTGGTCGAAGGCGGCGGTGAGATTCTGGATTCTGAAAAGGGACATTTCACCCGTAAGCAGATTAAGGATCATTGGCGTCTGGGTTGCCAGTGCAAGGTGAAGGGTGATTTGGCCATCAAGGTGCCTGAATCCGTCATGGGCGTGAAGGAATACGAATGTACCGTCATCAGCAACAAAAATGTGGCTACGTTCATCAAGGAATTCAAGGTGCAGTTGCCGAAGGGGGCGCACATGGACTTCCTTCCGGGTTCGTATGCACAGATTAAGATTCCTACGTTCACCATCGATTACGACAAGGACATCGACAAGAGTCTCATCGGCGACGAGTACTTGCCCGCTTGGCAGAAGTTCGGTCTCTTCCCGTTGAAGTGCGTCAATACGGAACCGACGGTCCGTGCCTACTCCATGGCCAACTATCCGGCCGAGGGCGACGTGTTCATGTTGACCGTGCGTATCGCCACTCCTCCGTTCAAGCCGGATCGCAGTGGCTTCATGGACGTGAATCCGGGTATCGCTTCGTCTTACATCTTCACCCTCAAGCCGGGCGACAAGGTGGTGATGAGCGGTCCTTACGGAGACTTCCATCCGCATTTCGACAGCAAGAAGGAGATGATTTGGGTCGGCGGTGGCGCCGGTATGGCTCCCTTGCGTGCACAAATCATGCACATGACCAAGACGTTGAACACGCGCGACCGCGAAATGCACTATTTCTACGGTGCCCGTGCCTTGAACGAGGTGTTCTATCTGCAGGACTTCCTGAGCTTGGAGAAGGAGTTCCCCAACTTCCATTTCCACTTGGCTTTGGATCGTCCGGATCCCGCAGCCGATGCTGCAGGCGTGAAATATACTCCGGGCTTTGTGCATAAGGTGATGTACGATACCTATCTGAAAGACCATGAGGCTCCCGAGGATATCGAGTACTACATGTGCGGTCCCGGCCCGATGTCGAATGCCGTGGTGCAGATGCTCGACGGTCTCGGCGTAGATTCCGAATCCATCATGTACGATAACTTCGGCGGATAGTTCTTTGTCCAAGGAAGAGTTATTGAAAGTAACAAGCCCCCGAGGAGCGCATCCCCGGGGGCTTGTTACTTTTTCACATTGCCCGCTTGTGCGCCTGCCGCCGCAGGTACCAGAAGCAGATTAACAACGACACGGTGGTGGCCAATGGCGGTGCGAAACCCATCCAGAAGAGAGAGGAAGGGGCGATGTGGCTGAATGCCCACGACAGCGGGACGCGGAACAGGAAGGTCACAATCAGGCTGTGTACCATGGGAAACCAGGAGTTGCCCTGCCCGCTGAAGTAGGAGTTGATGCAGAACACGAAGCTGACGATGACGCAGTCGATGCTGTAGCCGCGCAGGTAGTCCGCTCCCATGGTCACGACGGCAGGGTCGTGGGTGAAGATGGCCGTCAGCGTTTCCGGTAGGAACTGGGAATAGATGCATACGCTGATGCCGAACACCAAGGCCATGCCGATGCCCGAGCGCAGGCAGAGGTTCATGCGGCGGATGAGGTTCGCGCCGTAGTTTTGTGCCGTCATGGCGGCTACCGCAGAAGATATGGCCATGGGCGGCAGCATGGCGAACGTGATGATTTTCTCCACCACGCCGAGCGCGGCCGAGGCTATGACTCCCATTTGGTTGACAATGACGGTGATGAGCAGGAACGACACGTTGATGAGCGCGTCTTGGAGAGCGATGGGGGCACCCAGCTTCACGATGCGTCGGGACAACGGGCCGTCGAGCCGGATGTCACGGCGGGAGAAGGCAAAGTGGAATCCGTGTCGGTGAAGGAACCATAAGGCGGTGGCGAAGCTGATGCCTTGCGAGGCTACGGTGGCGATGGCCGCTCCGGCTGCCCGCAGGTGGAAGCCGCCCACGAGAAGGAAGTCAAGGATAATGTTGATGGCGCAGGCCAGCCCTACGAAGTAGAGCGGCGTGCGCGAGTCGCCCAATCCGCGCAGGATGCCGCAGACCACGTTGTAGCCCATGATGAACGGTATGCCCGCCGAACAAATCAGCAGATAGTGCCGTGTGTCGGCCATGGCTTCAGCGGGAGTGTGCATCAGTCGGGCGATTGGAGTGTGCAACGCCACCATGACGAGCGTGAGTGCGAATCCCACGAGGGCGAAAAGCCAGACGGACGTGCCGATGGTGCGTGCCGTCTGCCGGTCGTCCTTGGCTCCCGTGGCGATGGCGATGAGGATGGTGGTTCCCGTGGTCAGGCCCAGGATGATGCCCGTGACGGTCTGCATCACCTGACTTCCGATGGCCACGCCCGCCACGCTGGCCGCGTCGTCATAGAGGCCCACCACGAACAGGTCCGCCCCGCCGTAGAGGGCTTGCAGCAGGTTGGCCAGCAGGAACGGCAGCGCGAACTGTAGCAACACTTTGGGTACGCTTCCTTGCGTCAAGTCGAGTTCTTTCATATTCTTATTATATTATGAGTCGCTGCCTGCAACCGGAAATGCCGGGCAAGCTGATTGGTTTTACCCAGTCATCTTGTCCGGCATTTCGATTGCCCTCCGATGAGGATTACAAAACGTCTCTTCTTTTGCGGGTGCAAAGATGGGTCAAAAACTTGGTATTACCAAATTTTTCTTTTCTTATTTCAAGTGGTACACAAACAGTACAGATTCATGAAGTATGCTGTCTTGATGATTCCAATCAGGAATTTCGTCCGTGTTACATATTCCGATAAGGGTTCCATTGTATTGCCAGCTAGGACAGAAAGGGGTGGCTTCTTTCAGGTCGATATAGCCGGAAACGGAGGTGTGGTTCTTGATGTTATAGAATGAATAGTATCTTTTCCAAGATTCTTGTGGGGATTCCTGTTTTTGCAGGAAACTGCTTATGAAGTATTGGTCTGTGACAAAGAATGTAGTAGCAATCGCTTTTCCGGATTGGCATATCTCAGAACCTTTTGTGTGGGATGACGCACGGCTGTCATCCCCAAAATCCGCACTGAAAACTAACTCCGGTTCGGCACCTGTCCATCGGTAGGTCTTGCCGGTATAGGGGGCGGACATGTAGATTACCTCGCCGTTTTCCATGAATACTCTGTCTCCGAACCAAGTGTCTATTTCTATTTCGGCTGGGACATAGTTGTTCTGGGTATGTCCGTCTTCATCCGTATGTACGAAATATCCTAAGTCATCGGTCTTCACGGAATTGAAAAAGAGAAAGCCGTCTTTTGTGCGAGTGAAATCTTCTGCAAGGAAATCTATATTCATCCGTTTTTTGTATTGAAGCGTCTGGTTGTATGTCAGTACGCTTCTTGTTTCCGTGTCAAGAAGATATAAAAGGGAATCCTTTGTGGCAATGGCAGACAAGGATATGTATTCTCCGTGTCCGTGTCCGATTCTTAGAATCCGGTTCACGAACTCGCCGGAAGGGTATTTGAAGCACCATACAGCATTGGCATTATCCAGGATATACATGAGGGAGTCGGAAATGCACCAGTCTTTCGCCTGTCCCATGAAATAATCTTGGGTTTGCAGGGGGATGGTGTCAATCATGGATATGAAGTCTGCATACCGTAATTGGTGCGTCTTGTAATCTTGGATGGGGACAGTTTGAAAGTCCTTACTTATAGTTTTCGTGCTTTTGTCCTTGCAGCTTACACAACAAACAAGGACAAAAGCAAGACCTCCGAGGCCATATGCCAGTTTATGTATAATCATATACTTGAACAATAAATGCAACTGTGTTCATGTTTAGGCTTAGAACCGCCACTATAGCAATAGGCGAGATATTTGCCAGTAGGGACTTTGTTGACATCTACGCATGCCATATGATACACGATATATCCAGTACTGCTACTTTCTGTTTCGGACAAGGCCTCAATGTTTGCGAGAAGCAAATCACTTTCTGTTGTTGAGGATGTCTTATCATAAGATAAGAAACCGACATAAGCGCAGGAAGCGGCAATAAGTCCTCCTGTCAATACTTTTAAGACTTTGTTTTTCTTCATAAATGTATATTTTAAATTTATGACTTGTTCTTTTTGCAAAGATGAAAAAAAAAGTTTTAAATGAGCAAATGAATTTATGTTTTTTATTTCCTTGAGCCATTTTCTGGAACTTTCTCAGAACTGGAAGTAGATGAACGGCTGCATCTCGGCCGTGACGAACTGGTAGAGGACGAACACGGCGGCCACCACGAGGAGGGCCATTAGCGGTAGTGGCGTGCGGGCGAACCAGATGCGGTAGCGGCGTTTCCAGTTGTCCGGCAACCAATGGATGACCATGCCCAGCAGGAAGAGGCCGAACACCTTGTCGTAGGCCAGGATGATGTCGCCCACGTTGGCGTTCCAGGCCGAGCCTATCTGGTTAACCATCTCCGAGGCGATGCGCCATGCCGTCTCGTTGGCCACGGCGGGGTCGAGGTTGGAACCCGAACGGAAGAACAGACGGGTGAAGCTGATGAACACGAACGTGACCCACACGGCCCACGCATGGCCTATCCAGCCCACGCGCCAACGCGCTTTGCTGGCCGTGTAGAGGAACTTGATGAGTGCGCTGCCCGCGATGAAGAGCATGAACACGAGGAACAGGTTCCACACCGGTGCCGGGATGAACACCGAGAACGCCCAGACCAGTGCGAGGAAGAACAAGGCCCAGAGCAGCTGGTGGAACGGGCGGAAGTCGCGCCAGAACTTGTAGACAATCATGCCTACGCCGTTTAGGCCGCCCCACACCATGAAGTTGCAGCTCGCGCCGTGCCAAAGCCCGCCCAGCAGCATGGTAATCATGGAGTTCAGGTTGGCCCAGATTTTCCTCCGCCGGTCGGGATAGCGCAGTCCGGTGTAGACCACGGCGGCGGCCAGCAGCAACACACCGACGGCGATGTAGGGGTTGCCCGACAGCACCAAGGCGGCCAGCGTGATGGTCAGAATCCAAAAGTATGTGCCGAAGGTGGAGTTGCGGTTGCCGCCCAAGGGAATGTAGAGGTAAGTCTGCAGCCAGCGCGACAGCGAGATGTGCCAGCGTTTCCAGAAGTTGCTGCAGTTCGGCGCCTTGTAGGGCGAGTTGAAGTTGCGCGGCAGGTGGAAACCCATGAGCAGCGAGAGGCCGATGGCGATGTCCGTGTAGCCCGAGAAGTCGGCATACACCTGCAGCGAATAGGCGAAGAGGGCCATAAGGTTCTCGAAGCCGGAGAAGAGCATCGGGTTTTCGAACACGCGGTCGATGAAGTTCACCGCGATGTAGTCGCTCAAGATGATTTTCTTGAGCAGTCCGTTGAGAATCCAAAACACGGCCATGCCGAACTGCAAGCGGCTCAGACAGTACTTGCGGTAGAGCTGGGGGATGAAGTCGCTGGCCTTCACGATGGGGCCGGCCACGAGTTGGGGGAAGAAGGTGACGTAGAACCCGAAGTCGAAGAAGTTGCGCACGGGTTTTATTAGCCCTTTGTACACGTCCGCCGTGTAGCTGATAATCTGGAACGTGTAGAACGAGATGCCCACCGGCAGGATGATGCGGTCGATGCTGAACACCGGTTCGCCCATAGCCCGGTTGAAACTTTCGGCCAGGATGTTTGTCACTTGGAAGGAAGTGCCGCAGAGCGTGTTGACCAAGTCGGCAAAGAAGTAGGCATACTTGAAGTAGCACAGGATGGAGAGGTCTATCGTCACGCTTAGGATGAGGAACAGTTTCTTGCCCCACCGCGCCCGGCAGGCGTAGATGAGCTGGGCGATGAGGAAGTCGCTGAGGGTGACGAAGAGCAGCAGGCCGAAGAACAGCCCGCTCGTCTTGTAGTAGAACAGGACGCTGATGAAGAACAGGTACGTGTTGCGCAACAACCGGCGGTTGCGGAACAGGGCAAACACGGCGAAGACGATGGCGAAGAACGCCCAGAACTGGAACTGCGTGAAGAGCAGCGGGCTTTCGGGGTCGAAGGAGAACACCGTCTTCAGGTATTCCCACAGTATCGTCAGGTTTTCTTTAATTTTCATTGGTTTCCAAGTAATCTGTAATCAGGGCGTTATAGAGCAGGTCGCCTATGAGGCGATAGCCTTCGGCGGTGAAGTGGATGCGGTCGGGGCGCATCAGCTTTTTGCCTTTCCATAGTGCGGAAGAGCGCGAGCCGCCCATGATGGCATATTGATCCCACACGGCTCCGCCGTATTCCGCTGCCAGTTCTTTCATGGCTTTGGCCACCCGCGCCGTGTTGGGGTTGGTGCGTTTTCCGTAGCGGCGGCCCAGGTTGAGCAGGCAGTCGTTGTTGGTCACGAAGAGCAGGGCGCAGTGGGGGTTGGCCGCCTTGAAAAGGGCGATGAGCCGGCGGTAGTTCGCCTTGAATGCTTCCGGGTCAAACCGGTCGGCAGGCACGTTCGCGTCGTTGATGCCAATGCCGAAGATGGCCAGGTCGGGGCGGATGAGCCTCAGGTCTTGTGCCAGATGGGTGCAGCGCAGCCAGGCCGGCACGTCGGCTCCGTTGATGCCTGTGGCGTGGTAGGTGATTCCGTCGCGCCCGTTCTCGGGCAGGATGCCGGTCAGGGTGAAACGGGTTCCGCCGGGGAGGAGGAAACGGATGTCTGCCGTGTCGCAGGATGCGGGATATTCGATGAAGTAGCTCCGTGTGGCCGGTTCGTGCCGTGCCCACAGTGTGTCGCCGTCGTGCAGGGCATAGGGCAGGGCGGTGCTGTCGGTGGCATAGCCCAGCAGGCGCAGGCGGGTGAAGAAAAACGGCACGGAATCGCGCAGGTTTAGCGAGAGCGAGAGCGAGGCATTCCGGTCGCGGGTGCTGACGGCGGCTCCCGCGATGCCGAGCGTGTCCGTGCCGCTTGGCTTGATGCAGCGGGTGCCTTCCCAATGGCCGGTGTGGCCGATGCGGTAATTCTGCGGCGCGTTGGTGCGCAGGATGCGGAACGGGAAGAGCAGCCCGCGTTCCGTCATGACGGAGTCGGCCAGCGAGGCGAAGTCCGTGCGCAGCTGATGGCTCAGGTAACCGGCCTGCACGTGGCTTCCACCGATATGGAGGATGGCGACGTGGCCTCTGCCGGTTTGCAATAGCGTGTCCAGCTTCTCATACAACGAGTCGAATGCCGTCCGGCCGCCGGGAAACTGCAGCACGTTGTCCTCGTATCGGATGAACGGGTAAGTCGTGGGTAGGGGGCGCAGGGCGGCTTTGCGCCCGCCGGGGGTGGTTTCCGGCCGCATAAGGCAGGAAGCCAGCAGGATGAATGCCGTCAGGCAGGCGGCTATGTGGATGTATGGTTTCATAGGCTTTCGTTGTCTGTGCTGTTTTCGTATTCAGGGACGGAATCTTCCTGCGCATGGCGCGTGGCTTGAAGCGAGTCGTGGGACGGTGTGTGCACGGAATCCCCCTCAGGCATGCGGGTGGGGGAGACGGCGGTGTCAATGGCCGTGGTGTCGATGACCAGTTCCGTGCTGTCCGCGCTCAGCTTCAGTCGGTCCTTGCCTGTGCGGAAGCGATAGAATTTATGATAGAACTCCAGGGTTTCGTAGAGCATGTTGCCCACGTGGCGTGCGCCTTTCGGGGTGAAATGCACATAGTCCGGGCCGGCCAGGTGGCTGTCCACCCATTTCATCATGGAGTTCCGTCCGCCCATGGCGGCGTACAGGTCCCAATAGGCAATGCCGCTTTCGTCCGCAGCCTGTTTCAGGGCTTCCACGACGCGGGGCAGCAGCGGATAGGTCTGCATCTCTCCTTCGACGGAGGTGGACATGTCCGACGGGCCGATGAAGAGGAAACGGGTGTCGGCAGGGACGAGTTTTTTCAGGTATTCGATTTGCCTTTTCAGGGAACGGGCGTATGCGGCGATGCCCTTCTCGTCTTTCAGGTAGGGCACGGAGTTGCCACCGTATTGCAGGATGACGAGCCGCACGTTTTTTTCCTTGAAGAACGGGGCGAGCGTGGCTGCGCCGATGCTGGTGAAGATGGTGCCCGAGCAGCCCCGCATGGGGATGTTGTCCACCGAGACTCCCCCCGCGCCGTCGAGCAGGATGCCATAGATGTCTGCTTGCCCGCCGACCGTCAGGGTGACTGTGGTGCGGGCACCGCCGAGGCGGGCGGTGTAGAAATACAGCCGTTCGCCTGCGGGGCTTTCTTCGAGCGACAAGGTGTCTCCGCCCATTGTGGCAAAGGCTTCCACCGGCCGGCTCGCCAGCAGGGTGAGCCGGCTGAAGCGCGAGGCGCAAGGATAGGTGTCGCGCATGCGGGTGGTGAAGCGGAAGGTGGCAGTGCCGTCCACGGTGGCCGTTTGCCCCATGGGGCCGTAGCCGTTCCCGTCAAGCCTCATTTCTTTCGGGCCATAGACGAGGTGGCGCGCCAGGTCTTCGGGCATAGCCGTCTGTGAGAGCGTGTATGTCCCGATGGTCTGCACGGCGGGCACCAGCCCCACGCCGCTGCCGCCGAACTTTCCTTGGAACGCTTCGCGGAGCACGGACGTGATGCGGTCGCCTTCCAACTGCGAGTCGCCGTAGTGCATGATGCGCATCGGTCGTTCTCTGGCTGTTTCGAGGGCGTCGAAGAAGGGGTCGAAATAGGCCACGCTGTCGCCCGGCATGTAAATCCGTGCGGGGCTGGTCTGGCAATAGGTGATGAACTCGCTTTCTTTTTCCGCCTTGAGCGCGTCCATGCGCAGTTGCATCAGCTCTTCCGTGGTGAGGGTGTCTTCGGGGATGGTGTCTGTGGGGATTTCTTCTTCCTTGGCCTGGAGCACTTCCGCGAGGGTGGGGAAGCGCAGTTGCATTCCGCCTATGGCGACTCCTTCTTGCGGGAAAAAGTAGGCCACGAGGGCCAGTAACCCGATGACGGAGAAGATAAAGCAAACGATGTGTCCGATTTTCATCTCGTTATCTTTTTTGTGTTTGTGACAAAACGGATGCAAAGTTACGGATTATCGCTGGAATAATCGAACAAAATCAGCTGATTAACGATTTTATTGGTTGCTTCTCTATCATTGCTTTTGTGCAATAAAGTATATAGTAGCGATTTCGGCGTAGTCGAAATTCAGTGAGGATTTAATAAACTTTGCGGGGAACGTGTCACGACCCAAAATCAGTCATGAAATGCCTGTAAAAATAGACAAATTGCGCTATTTTTTGGCGATTTTCGTGACGCGACTTTTGCGCAGTCCGGCCCAAATAGCGGATTTTTGCGCGATTTTTTTTGCACAAAACGGGGTTTCTGTGCAAGATTTTGTCATCGTCTTTTATTTTTTTTGCAGTCCGGCGAGAAATTTCGGGGCCGGAACGCGAAATTCCAAGCCCCGGAATTCTTTTTTCGGGGCTCGGAATTTTTATTTCGGGGCTCGTATGAAAAAATCCCGGTACAGAAACGTTTTCGTGGCGGCTCCGGGGCCGTTTTTCTTTCCCGTTGGAACTTTTTTCCGAACACGTTTCCCGTGTCATTTTGTCGGCGGAATCCCCCGGCGGGCTTTTCCGCCGGTCGGTTTTCTGCGTCGGGAGTGCCTCGTGTTCCGTCAAAAGGGCAGGTTTGGAGGTGATTCCGCGATATTTTGATTTCCGCATGGCGCGTGTGGCTGCGTTTTTTTCGCGTTGTCCCGGCCCGGCGGCCGAATACGCGAATCTCAGAAGGCGAAAATGAGCAAATTGTCAAAGCGCACCCGAATGCGGCATTTTGTCAATGGAAGGGTGTGCGCAGGGGGCACATTTCCTTTCGCACCGAAATCCGGATAATGTCCCTTTCAGGGGGGCATTGTCATTACTGCGGACTTTGAGGGAACTGTTCTTAATTTAGGGGATTTAATAACTGACGAATATTCATTTGTAATCAAATGCCCTGCTTTCCGTCACTTGCCCGTCCGGAGAAAAAACTCCTCCGCCTTGCAGGGGAGGTGGCTCGAAGAGCCGGAGGGGTTTCCCACCCACGTATCATTCCGCATGGCAAACAAAACGGCCATTATGGCCGCCGCGAGGGAAACAAAAGGGGCGTTACGACCTCGCAAGGAAAACGAAACGGCCATTATGGCCCCGTGGGTGTGAGACCCCCTCCGCCCCTTCGGGGCTCGTCCCCCTGCGAGGCGGGACAGTTCATTTCTGGCGGCTTTGACTGCCGACATTCAGAAGTTTGTAAAAGCAGGAACTCTGTATTACTCAATTCACTCAATTCGTTTTTCCAAATGGTGTTAAATCCCCAAAAATGCGGGCTGTTCCAAAGAAGCACCTGCTTTGCATCAGAATATTTCCATAATAAAGTCCCGCGCCACTGGTGAAAGCAGCGCGGGACTTTATTATGTAGTCAAAATGGATTTCAAAAAGTCCTTTTTGCTAAGTTCTATCCTTGTGTATTTCTCTTTTCTTGTCTTGATAGTTGAAATACACATAGCCTGCAATGGCAATAACGATTACCAACACAGATGTTATTATTGCTCCCATATTCATTCCTCCTTATCTTTAACCATTGACAATCCTACGAACAAGGTTACCAACACTGCTACCACAATTAAAGCATAAACATACCAAGCCCATTCTTCTATTCCATTAAATATTGACGACAACAAAATAGCGGTCGTCATATACTTGGCTATGTCCATCAGCTATTTTCCTAATTCCTTTCTCATACTCGCAAAGGTACGAAAAACATCATCATACAAACACACATATATACACACAACAACCTTAAACAAGGTTAAAACGGATAATAAAGACATGTAAAATCCGTGTGATTCCTTTTTTATAGTAATTTAAATCGGATGGTTCCCAAGATGTGGCGTGGGCGAAGCTGTGAGGTTTGGGTATAGATGTCCAGCCCGTTGTAGTTCACGCGAGTGTACTGCTTTTGGTTGAAAAGGTTGTTGGCTTGCAGTTCTAGGTCGATGCGTTTCAGTTTGTATTTGGCAGACACGTCGCCAAACCAGGCATGGCGGTTTGTGGCCGCCAGGTTGTTGTAGTTGTCTTCGACAGAGGCGTTGAGGGTGATTTGTCGGGTGACGTAGAAATTGAGTGAGAGGCGTTGGGTAGCGGTGCGCACCGTCTGCGCCATGTTCTGATGGTCGCCGTCTGTCGCCGACACATTCCGAGCATAGCCACTGGTCAGCACGACGTTGAACCACGGCAGGGGCGTGATGGTGCCGCCTGCGCCGATGCTGACGGTACGCGAGTGGAAAGGATAGAGTTCCTTGGATATGAGTCGTTTGCTTTGACTGTAACCATACCCTGCGAAAGCGCGGACTGTGGTCTGCATCCAATCGAAACCCTTGCTGCCGTCAAAACCAATGTTGTAACTATCCGAAGTGGTATTTTGATCGATGGCCTGTATCACGCTCGTTGCTCCGCGATAAAAAAACATTTTTTCATTGTGCTTGAGGTTTAAGGAAAGGCATGCCGTGCAAGAACGCCTCGCACGGCACAACCCATAATGAAATGAATGAAAAACAGTTACTTGTTGAACATGTACTTGCCGATCAGTTGCTGGATGTCGGCGGATGGTGTCTGGTGGGCCTTGCATACGTCCACGACATAGTCCGTGAGTCGGTCGGGCATGTCAGTGCATTTCTTCCACACGTCGTGGCGGTTCATCCATTGCCCCGTGAACGTGTTCTTGTCCACCAGGTTGAGGTTGCCGTCGCGTCCCATCTCTGTATATTTGCCGTTCTTGAAGGTGTAGGTGCCGTATTCGTGCGGAAGTATCTGAAACTGGCCGTTCTTCAGTTTGACGACTTCCGCGCAGGCATATTCCCCGTTGGGGCGATATACTTTGATTTGGGTGTAGTCCACGCCGCACTTGACT
Source organism: uncultured Paraprevotella sp. (assembly GCA_944321565.1). GTDB lineage: Bacteria > Bacteroidota > Bacteroidia > Bacteroidales > Bacteroidaceae > Paraprevotella. The sequence goes on from CALULT010000004.1 coordinate 66,778, forward strand.
TTGTCCTCGCCCTCATAATAGAAGGATTCCATGAGCCATACGCCATGCAGGTCTTCGTCGTTCACTTTTTGTTGGGCCATCAGTGTGCCGTTCCATAGGGTCAGCATGGCTGTCAATAGCCATGTCCCTGCTTTCTTTAGAAGATTCGTTTTCATAACGTCATTTGTTTAAGAGGTGAATGGAATAAAATTGTTTCTCACGTTGCAAATTTATTCTGCGCCTCTTTGTTTTCCAAGAAAACGGGTTGGCAAATGCTTGGCATCTTTGTGGCCCACCCAGCGGCGGGGAGGGAAAAGAGTTTGCAAAAACTTGGCAGGAGAAGATAACCGGCTTATAATGAGAGGATGAATTCATCCCAGTCCTTTGCACTTCCTTTTTGTTGGAACACCTTTTTATAAAGCCTGCTCCGGATGCTGCTGATGGTGCTGATGTCCTTGCAGAGGACACCGGCCATCTCGGACGGGGAGAAGCGGAGCTTGACGAGCAGGCAGACACGGTGTTCCACGGCGGACATCTTGCACAAGCCGGACAGGCGGCGGACAAAGTCGGGATATACCGGCCTGATTTCCCGTTCCATCTCTTCCCATTCTTCGGGCTTGAGCGTCTCTCCGGCGGCGATGCGCCGTTGCAGACGGATGAAATAGTCGGACTGGAAAAAATCCTCTTCCACTTGTTTGAATGCGTTTGCCACGACGGAAGGCCTCGCGGCCTGTTCTTCCGAGATCTTGGCCAGCTGCTGTTCGATTTGCCGTTTGCGGCGCGAGAGCCGGTGCAGATAATATAAGGTGAGACAAACGGCCAGTATCAGTGCGGATGCCAGATAGGCTAGCCGGTGGTTGGTGGCCTGCAGTTCGCGTTCGGAGGTGGAGAGCACGTAGCGCATCACTTCGCCGTTGGCCTTCAGGCTGTCTCCCGCGATGATGTCGCGGATTTCCTTCATGCGGTTCTCGGTCATCCTGCGGTTGCGGTGCCAGGTGTAGAGCCGTCCTTGTCGCTGTATCACCAAGGTGGTGTCGTCCGGAAAGGTCAGCGGTCGCCGGAAGCCGTCCTCGAAATATAGAAATTCATGGTTGCCTTTGTAGATGATGTCGAAATCCCCCTTTCCGGTGGGGATGATGACGATGCCGGAAGGCGTGGAGAGCAGCTGGCAGTCGTAATACGTGGTGTCGCGCCCGAAGATGCGGCAATGTGTCATGCCTTCCGTGGGAAAGTGTTGCTGATGAATCCCGTCGGGGAAAGAAATCTTGGAAAGCGTCCACACGCCCGGCAGGCCGTACAATTCCGGTCGGGGCGTATGGTTGCGGCACCCCGTCAATCCTATCAGGAGACCAGCAATCCCTGTCAAGAGGATTATTCTGTGCATTCTATCTATTGGTTTCATGTCACGGCCTCCTCCTCCCTGCGGGACTTTTACTCGCTGCCGGAGGCAGATGTCTGAGTGTTTTCTTCTTCCGCGAGCAGGTTCTTGGCCGTTTCGTCGCCCAATTCAGCGGCTTTGCGCAGGCTGGCCTGCCCTTCCTCGCGTTGTTTCACGGCCAGTTGGCAGATACCCATGAGCCGGTAGGCTTCGGCATAGCCGGGGTCGAGTTCCGTGGCGCGGCGGGCGGCCTTGATGGCCTCTTCAGGTTCGCCGATGCGGTAGAGCACCACGGCGCGTTCGGCGTGGTAGAGCGGTTCGTCGGGAGCCATGCGGATTGCGCGGTCAATATCATCCATGGCCTGCTGGAACATGCGGCATTGCATTTCTGCCTGTTCGCGCTGGTAGTAGAAGTGGGCGTTTACCTGGTCGCTCATGAGGTGGCCATATTCGTTGAGGTCGAGCACCGCCTCGCGGTAGCGTTTCAGGGAGAGCAGGGTGCCCGCGCGATCCAGCAAGGCGGGTGCGGCATCTTTCATGTAGGGCTTGGTGAAGCAGGCCACGGCACTGTCTTGCAGCGCAAGCACCTGCAACGTGTCGGCACCTGCCATGCGTTTACACTGGGCGGCATAGCGGAAGATGTCGGCCGAGCGCATGTTGGTTTCCTTGAGAGAGAGGAACTTCTCGCAGGCTTGTTCGTAGTCTTTGAGCGCATAGAGGACGTTGGCTTCCTGTTGCACGTAGAGCGGGAGCGGGTTCAGCGCGTAGGCTTCGCGTACAAAGGCAAGGGATTTTTGGAAATCCCAGTCCTTGTAGGGCTGGTAGCCCGGACGGAGGTTCAGCTCGTAGAGCAGTTTGCTGAGCGTGTAATAAGTTTCGTCTTTCTTCTCCGCTACGTCGAGGGCTTTTTCCAGGTCGCCTTCGGCTGCGGCGTAATTTCCGTGGGCCATGTAGAAGTCAGCCCTTTGGGTGTAGGCGTCACTGCTTTCGGGAAACAGGGCGGCGTATTCGTCCAAATACCGCCCGTAGGTGGAAGAGTCGCACCGCGCTGCCATCATGAAGAGGAAGGTGCGCGCGTCGCTTTCCTCGGTGGGGAGGGCTTTGCGGATGCCGATGGCGTTCAGGTCGTCGTTGCCTGCGGAAAGTCCGTCGGTAGCCAACGAGTTGCCGTAGGCCACGCTGATGGCATACGATGTGGCTTCCGCGCTTTCAGCCTTGCGTTGTATCATGCCCAGCACTTCGCCTTCTTCGTCCATGACAGGGCTGTTCAGGTATTTTCCATCGATTTGCCGCCCCAAGGTGTAGTAGCCATATTCTTCTTCAAATTTTTGAATGTCGAATAGCGTGTCGTTCAGGCAGGTCTGGTCTTCCTTCGTGGGGTAGGGGAGCACGTAAACGTGCTCTTTTTTTACGCCCAAACGGCCGGAGATGTTGAGAGCCGGGGTTTTCTTTTCCGTCTTCACGCGGAATTTCACGATGTCATAGAGCGAACTGGCACCGAGGATGGCATCCACTTCGTATTCTTTGCCGTCCGCGCAGACCACTTTGGCTTTTTGGGCGCGTTTGAACAGTTCGAAGTCGGCCAGGGCCGTGCCGTCTTCTCCGATGAAAAAGCCGCTGCCCGATTGCAGCATTTGGCCTTGTCCATCCAAGGTCATGACAGTGATTTGCGCCTTGGCGGCCTTTTTGAACCATTTGGGATTTTGTGCGTGGAGGCAGCCTGTGGCAAGCAGGGCGGCCAGTATGAAGATTGTCTTTTTCATTTGTGTTGTGGGTTAAGTAATGCTTTGGCATTGTCGATGGCCGCTTCGGTCAGGGTGGCCCCGCTGAGCATGTGGGCGATTTCCTCCACGCGGCCTTGTTCGTCGAGGCGGACGATGTGGCTGGCCGTGCCCTCCGGGCGGTCTTCCTTATATACTTTATAATGTGTGGTGCCGAGGGCTGCGATTTGGGGCAGGTGGGTGATGCTGATGACCTGGCGGTTTCTGGCTCCCATTTCCTGCATGATGCGGGCCATCTTTTCCGCGATGCTGCCGGACACGCCCGTGTCTATCTCGTCGAAGATGATGGTGGGGAGCTTGACGGCACCCGAAATCATGGCTTTCAGCGACAGCATGACACGGGCGATTTCGCCACCCGAGGCCACTTGGGCGATGGGCTGTAGCTGCCCGTTCCGGTTGGCACTGAACAGGAAGTTGATTTTGTCCGCTCCCGTCTCGTCCGGTTCCTCTTTCGGGGCCAGCTCAACCTTGAACTGCACGTTGGGAATGCCCATCGGGATGAGCCTTTCCCGCATCTGTATCTCGGTTTGCGCGGCGGATTTTCTGCGCAAGGCCGTGAGCCGGGCGGCTTGTGCGCACATGGCTTCGCGGGTCTTGTCCCTTTCGGCCTGCAGGGCCTGCAGGTGTGCGTCGCTGTGGGCTATGGAGTCCAGTTTCCTGCGGCAATCGTCCGCGATGGAGAGAAGCTCGTCCACCGTGTCCACGCGATGTTTTTGTTCCAGGTCGTAAATGGTGTTGAGTCGTTCGGTGACATAGTCCAGCCGTTCGGGGTTGAATTCGGTTTGTTCCGCGCGTCCTGAGATTTCCCCCGCCAGGTCTTTCAGTTCGATGTAGCACGACTCCATGCGCGTGGCCAGCTCGTTGCCGTCGGGATAAGCCTTGGCGAGGCCTGCCAGCAGGTGGCGGGCTTCCTTCAGTGCGTCGAGGATGCCGTTCTGGTCGTTGTCGAGCATCTGCCCGGTTTGGTAGAGCACCTGTTTGATTTCCTCGGCGTGGGAGAGCAGTTCCTGTTCCTTTTCCAGCTCTTCCTGTTCGCCGCTTTTCAAGGCCGCGTTGTCCAGCTGTTCCAATTGGAAGGCGAGATAGTCCTCTTCTTCGCGGGCTTTTTCGGCTTCCTGTTGTGCTTGCCGAAGTGTTTTCTCTGCCGTTTTGTAGGTCGAATAACATTCCTTGTAGCGTTGGAGCTCTTCTTTGTCGCGGGCGAGGATGTCGATGACTTTGAGTTGGAAGTTCTCCTTGTTCAGCAACAAGTTCTGGTGCTGCGAATGCACGTCGATGAGCATTTCGCCCAGCTCCTTGAGTTGGGCGACGGAAGCCGGGGTGTCGTTGATGAAGGCACGGCTTTTGCCCGCCGCCGTGATTTCACGACGGACGATGCATTCCTTTCCGTCGAACTCCAGGTCGTTCCGTGTGAAGAAGTCCTCCATCCCGTAGGCACTGAGGTCGAAGGTGGCTTCAATGACACATTTCGGTGCGCCGTTCTTGATGGCCTTGCTGTCGGCGCGCTGTCCAAGCAGCAGGCCGATGGCACCGAGGATGATGGATTTTCCCGCGCCGGTCTCGCCGGTGATGACGGAAAAGCCCGGTTCGAAGCGGATGTCCAACGTGTCTATGAGGGCATAGTTTTGTATGAATAGCGATTTCAGCATGTTCCTATTTCCTGAGTTTTTCCCAATAATTGCTTTGCGAGGCGTTGATGGCGAACACGATGTCATAGACTTTTTCGCGCTCTTCCGCCGTGCCCCGGCCGCTGTAGATGTTGACCAGTTCGTCGCGCTTGATGTCCGTGAAGATGACGGGCAACTGGCTGAGGGTCTTTTGGTCGCGGGCTTGTTTGAGCATTTCGATGGATTCGGTGATGGCCAGCCGTGCCGTGTCGGTGTTTTCCGCCATGCGGTCCAGTCCGAGCCGATGGTATTTGTATTCCAGTTGCCGGAGCGGTTCCATGGCGCCGTCCAGATAGTCGTTGATGAGGGCGAAGCGGTTGCGGTTGTCATCGAAGGCTTTCCAGCCCGCGTAGCCCAGGTTCTGCGAGTTGTTGGCCACGTCCATGGCCATTTGCAACACGTCCGTGCCGCCGAGAGGAGCCATGGTGTCCATGTCCAGCCCGATGATGAGATAGGCGTAATAGGCGATGACAGCCGTCAGGTTGTTATCGACTTGTTCCGGGCGGAACTCCAATTGGTCGAATTGCTGGAAAGTGAAATTGAAGTCCTCGTCCTGGAAATTGAACACCGTGGTCGTGTAGTTGGAATTATACACCGGACGGCTGCTTTGCACCTGTATGGTGCCGGTGAAGGAGTTGTCCGTGTCGCTGTAGGTTTTCAGCGTGATGCTGAACGTGCAGTTGATGCGTTCCTTTTCCTCGTATTGCATGTCGGTCCACTGCCGTTCATTGATGAAGGCCGTCAGCGAGTTTTGCAGGGCTTCGAACACGGCTTCCGTCGTGTTCGAAATCTGTTGGCGGTTGATGGTCACCTTGGCGTTAAGCTCTTGGGAGTGTGCCGGGATTGTGAAACATGCCGCCATTGCGACAAAAGCGGTAAGGCGCCGGGTGATGTGGCTGAAGGTCTTGCGCATGTTGTATTCTGCTTTAGAATAGGGATGAAAGCTTGTCGATGATGTCCTCGGCCACTTCTTTTTTGTCTTTCAAAGGATAGGCGAAAGTGTCGGTCGGCGTGAGGATGGTCACCTTGTTGGTGTCGTGGCGGAAGCCCGCCCCTTCGTCGTTCAAGGAGTTGAGCACGATGAAGTCCAGGTTTTTCCGCGCCATTTTCTCGCGGGCATGCGACAGCTCGTCGTGGGTTTCCAAGGCGAAGCCCACGAGTTTCTGCCCTTCGTGTTTCATTTCACCGAGAGCCTGCGCGATGTCGCGGGTCGGTTTCAACCGGAGGAGGAGCCCGTCGCCTTCCCGTTTGATTTTTTGGTCGGCTATATGTTCAGGAGTGAAGTCCGCCACGGCGGCACAAAGTATGGCCGCGTCCGTCTGCGGGAAACGTGCGGTGGCCTCGCGGTGCATGTCCGCAGCCGATTCCACGTCAATCTTCCGGATGGCGGGATGGTGGCATTGCAAGGCCGTGGGGCCGCAGACGAGGGTGACTTCCGCGCCCCGTCCCGCACATGCTTCGGCCAGTGCGAAGCCCATCTTGCCCGAAGAGTAGTTGCCGATGAAGCGCACGGGATCTATTTTCTCGTATGTCGGGCCGGCGGTAATCAGTATCTTTTTCCCTTGAAGGTCTTGCCTTTGGGCGAAATGCCGTTCCAGCACACGGATGATGTTTTCCGGTTCTTCCATGCGTCCCTTGCCCTCCAGGTGGCTGGCCAGTTCACCGCTTGTCGGTTCGATAATGTGGTTGCCGAAGCTGCGGAGTTGTCGCAGGTTTTGTTGTGTGGTGGGGTGGGCGAACATGTCGAGGTCCATGGCCGGGGCGACAAACACAGGGGCTTTCATGGACAGGTAGGTGGTGATGAGCATGTTGTCGGCGATGCCGTGCGCCATCTTGCCGATGGTGGAGGCCGTGGCCGGGGCTACGACCATGGCATCGGCCCATAGTCCGAGGGCTACGTGGCTGTGCCAACTGCCGTCCCGTTGGGAGAAAAATTCACTGATGACGGGTTTGCTGGTCAGGGCGGAAAGCGTGATGGGCGTGATGAACTCCTTTCCGGCGGGGGTGATGACGACCTGCACTTCGGCCCCCCGTTTGATGAGGCCGCGGATGAGGTAGCAAGCTTTGTAGGCCGCGATGCTGCCCGTGATGCCTAATACGATTTTTTTCCCTTTGAGTGTGTCCATGCCGCGTGTCATTTGTTCATCTCCAACCGGATTTGGGTCAGGATTTGTTTGGTGTTGCGGGCAAAGTCGCCTTGCAGGATCCAGCTGTAATAGCCCGGGTCGGTGCGGAGCACGTCGGTGACTTTCTTTCCCTTGTATTTCCCGAAATTGAAAACGACTTCGTGCTGTTCGTTGTAAATCATGCGCCCGGCGAAGTCCACGTTGTCCGTCATGCGTGAGAATTCGGACAGGAACGCCACATCGTTTTGCAGGTCGTCGGGGTAGTGGTCCAGCTGCGCCATGAGCACTTCGTAAGTGGCGCGGGTGTCGGCCAATGCGGTGTGGGCGTTTTCGAGGTCTTTCCCGCAGTAGAACTTGTAGGCGGCACTCAGTGTGCGGCGTTCCAGCTTGTGATAGATGTTTTGCACGTCGATGAACTTTCGTTTGCGCAGGTCGATGTCAATGCCTGCTCTCAGAAATTCTTCGACGAGCATGGGCACGTCGAAGCGGTTGGAGTTGAAACCGGCGAAGTCGCAACCTTTGATGGTGTTGGCCAATTCCTGCGCGATTTGTTTGAACGTGGGACAGTCGGCCACGTCCTTGTCATAAATTCCGTGGATGGCCGACGAACTCTCCGGAATGTGCATTTCCGGGTTGATGCGCATGCTCTTCGACTCCTCGTTGCCGTTGGGATGCACTTTGATGTAGCACAGTTCCACAATGCGGTCTGTGGTGATGTTGATGCCCGTGGTCTCCAGGTCGAAGAACACGATGGGATTTTTCAGGTTCAGTTTCATACACGCGGCGATTAGTCGTTAAGCATCATGGGCATCAGCAGCATCAGCAAGTCTTCGTTCTCTTCTTGTTCGGCAGGAACGATGACACCTGCGCGGCTTGGGTCGGCCAGTTCGATGACCACGTTTTCACTGTTGATGTTGTTCAGTATGTCAATCAGGTAAGTGCCCTTGAACCCGATGTTCATCGGCATGCCTGCATATTCGCATGCGACATGTTCCTCGGCAGAGGTGGAAAAGTCAATGTCTTGGCCGGAAACAGTCAGGTCATTGTTCTCCAGGTGCAGTTTGATGAGGGCGATGCTTTGGTTGGCGAAGACAAGCACCCGCTTCAGCGCACTCAGCAGTGCAATCCGGTCCACGGTGATGCGGAACGGGTTATTGTTCGGGATGACGGAATTGTAATTTGGGAACCGTCCTTCAATGAGCCGGCACGTGAGCTTTGACGAGGACATTGTAGCCACGGCATTGCGGTTTCCGAATTTGAGGCTTACGGAATCGGTTTCTTTCGGAAGAAGGTTCCTTAGCAGCAAGGCTGGTTTTTTAGGCAAGATGAATGAGGCCGGCTGCGGGTTTTGTACGTCAAGCCTTTTGTCGCGCACGAGTTTGCTCCCGTCTGTGGTGACGAAAGTCAGGCTGTCTGGCTGCAGGTCGAAATAGATGCCATTCATCACCGGGCGCAATTCATCTTCAGCTGCGGCGAAAAGGGAATGGTTGATGCCGTTGAGCAGGATGTCGGCCGGGAGGTTTATCGTCGTCATTTCGTCTTCCTCTACGCCTATTTCCGGATATTCTTCCGCATTCTGCCCCATGATGCTGAAATGCCCGTTCTGATAAGTTGCGGAAATTTCCATGTTGTCGGGGTTGATGTCAAACACCAGTGGCTGGTCTGCGATTTCTTTCATCGAATCCTGGATGGTCTTGGCATTGATGCAGAAGCGCATTGCACCACCGCTTTCTATCAGTTCCATCCATGTCACCAGTGTGGTTTCGCTGTCTGAGGCCGTGATGGTCAACGTTTTGTCATGGATGTCAAACAAGAAGCAGTCAAGAGCCGGTAGTGTGTTTTTGGAGTTTATGACGCGTCCTATGGTTTGTAGCCGACTAAAGAGTTCGGCACTGGAAACAATAAATTTCATGTTGTCGCTTTTTTATGATTCTAACCACAAAAATACGGATTTAAGAGGAACGGAACAAAAAAAATAATTTAAAAATCAATGGCAACCGGAAAATAAGTTGTAATTTCGCGGCACTTATTTATTCATCAACAGATAAAAGCAACAATATGGAAATTACCGGAAAAATCATTGCGGTGTTGCCCGAAAGGGGAGGCATTTCGCAGCGCACCGGATCGGAATGGAAAGTGCAGGAATATGTGTTGGAAACGCAGGAACAGTATCCCCGGAAGATGTGTTTCGATGTGTTTGGGGCGGACAAGATAGCCCAGTTTGCGATTCAAATCGGCGACCAGCTCACGGTGTCCTTTGATATTGACGCGCGCGAATACCAGGGACGTTGGTACAACAGTATCCGTGCTTGGAAAGTGGAGCGTGTCGCCGACCCCGCAGCAGCGCAACAGCCGCAGCCTGCGCCATTTCCACCGGCAGGGAATGCGGCGCCCGTGGATTTCTCGCAAGGTGATTCCACGGATGATTTGCCATTCTGATGAAGGCAGGCTCATCGTTATAAAGACTTTGCCGGGCAAATACCCGGCAAAGTCTTTTAATGAACTATCCGGTTTTTCAAAGGAAGATATACTGACTTTGCCATAGAAGATATACTATAGCCGAACAAAATGATTTGCGAAAAATCTTCCTGCATGTCAGGGAAGGAAAAGCGGTTCGTTCGGGCAGGGTGTGCATAGAGGACTCCCCGCCTCACGGCCTAAAAGTTTCAGAGCCTGAAACACTCAGTTTCAAAGCCTGAAACACCCAGTTCCAAGGCTTGAAACACCCAGTTCCAAGGCCTGAAACACCCAGTTCCAAGTGCCTGAAACACCCAGTTCCAAGTGCTTGAAACTTTCATGCTTGGATATTATTCCCAAAAACCACACACAAAGAAGAGCTGGAGTCACTTCTAACTAAGTTTCGTTGTGCCATTCGCAAACCATTTCTTTTTGACTATAACTTGGAAAAGTAAGTACTACTTCATTTTGGAGGCCTGTCAGGTTGGTACCTTGCGGATGTTCATGGATTGTTGTTCCATATATATAAAGGTGGTGTCGGATGGCATGTGGGCTTGTGTGGGTGAATCCATCTACGCCTGAAAGAGAAGCGGGCGGTTTCGGAATGGTTTCCGGAGCCGCCCGCTTGGGATAAGTAGTTGATGTTTTAGGGTTATTCTGTGGTATATCCGCCGCCCAACGCCTGGTACAGTTCAATGACAGCCTGTATTTGGTCGAAGCGGTTGCTGATTTGCGACATCTGTGCGGTCAGCAACGTCTGTTGTGCGGTCAACACCTGCAAGTAGTTGGTGGAAGAGTTCATCATCAACGCCTGGGTGCTCTTCACGGCTGTTTCCAATGCGGCAACCTGTTTGGCATACAAGCCGCCCTTTTCATCAGATGCCTGGATTTTGGTGAGCGCGGCGTTCACTTCCGTGCCGGCATCCAGCAAAGTTTGCTGGAACGTCAGCTTAGCCTGTTCCTGTTGGGCTTTGGAAATCTTATACTGCGCCCGCAACTTCCCGTTTTGGAACAATGGCTGGGTGAGCGACCCGATGGCACTCCAAATCCACTTGCCCGGGTTGACCACCGTTCCCAAATCGTTTGTCCATCCGATGGTGCCGCTCAGGTTGATACCGGGATAGAATGCCGCACGGGATTCGTTGGTGGCATAGTAAGCGGCGGCCAACTGCGTTTCTGCTTGTTTCACGTCCGGGCGGTTAGCCAAGGCGGCAGCCGGAACGCCGGCGGAGAGATTGGACGGAACCGTCCATCCGTCCATCGTGCCGATGTCGTACTTTTGCGGCGCATCGCCCAGCAAGGCACAGAATTCATTTTCCAAATCACTGATTTGTTGTTTCAGGTCGGTGATTTGTGTACAGATGCTGTAGTAGTTGGCTTCAGTCTGCGACACGGCGGCCATGTTGCTCTGCCCGGCTTCCATCAAGGCGCGGGTGGTCTTCACGTTTTCCTTCCACAGTTTTTCCGTTTCCATGCTGATGGCCAGTTGGTCGCCCAGCATGGCCAACGAATAGTAGTAGTTGGCGATAGCGGCAATCAGCTGAGACTGCACGGCCTGGCGGAAAGCCTCGCTGTTGGCCAGTTGTGCCTTGGCACGTTTCTTTGCGTTATGCAGGCTGCCGAAGAGGTCCAACTGCCAGGAAGCCGTTGCGGGGATGGTGTAGGTTTGCGTGGCTTTACCCCAATCCACACCTGCCAGCGTACCTTGCGGAGCCAGTGCCAAGCTGGGGATATAAGCCCATTTGGCGGCTTTCAACGTGGCTTCGGCCTGTTCGATTTGCAATTGTGCGCTGAGCATATTCGTGTTTTGCGACAACCCCCTTTCGATGAGGACTTGCAGTTTCGGGTCGGTGAACACCTCTTTCCATCCGAGGGCAGCCAAGCCCAGCGAGTCGCCGCCCTGTACGTTTTCGCTGCGATAGAGCCCGTCAGTCTGAATGTCGGCCGGGCGCTCGTAGCTTTTGTATAGGCCGCAGCTGCTCAGCAGGGCAGCCGCGGTCATGGTCATGATTATCTTTTTCATTTCTTATCTTTTTCTTTGTTAAACGCACTCTTTTCCTGCATGTTCCTTTCGTGCTCGGCGCGGATCTGCGGATCCATCTCCTCGTGCATGGCCGGACGAATCTTCTCTTGCAGGTACTGGAGGATGATGAAGAACACCGGCGTGATGAAGAGCAGGGCGAGAGTTCCGATGGTGATACCACCGACGACACCCGTACCCAGAGAACTGTTACCGTTGGCACCGGCGCCCGTGGCGAACATCAACGGCAACATACCGAAAATCATCGTCAGCACCGTCATCATGATAGGACGGAAACGGGCTTGCGCGGCCGTGTAGGCGGCTTCCACGATACCCATGCCGCGGCGGCGGCGTTCCGAGGCGAACTCGGTAATCAGGATGGCCGTCTTGGCCAGCAAACCAATCAACATGATCACACCCGTCTGCAGGTAGATGTTGTTCTCCAGTCCGAATATCTTGGCGAAGAGGAACGAACCCATCAATCCGCAAGGTACTGAGAGGATGACGGCCCAAGGCACCAGGAAGCTCTCGTAGAGGCAGGACAGAATCAGGTAAATCAGCACGACGCAGAGCACGTAGATGAATACCGTGTCGTTGGACCCGGCCGTCTGGCGTTCCTCACGGGAGATGCTACCGTACTCATAACTGTAGCGGTTGGGCATCGTCTGTGCGAACACTTCCTCGATGGCCTGCATGGCCTGGCCGGAAGAGTAGCCCGGGGCGGGGTTCACGTTGCAAGTGATGGCGTCAAACAGGTTGAAACGGTTGGTGATTTCAGGCCCCATGGCCTTCTTCACGCTCAGGAACTGGCTGATGGGTGCCATCTTGCCGTTGACGCGGACGAAGATGTTGTTCAGCGACTCTTCGTCCAAGCGGTATTTCGGGTCGGCTTGAATCATCACGCGGTACACTTTCGAGAACAAGTTGAAGTTCGAGGCGTAGATACCACCGCAGTAACCGCCCAACACGGTCAACACTTCAGACGGGGAGATGCCCGCGCGCTTACACTTGGCTGCATCCACGTCAATCTGATATTGCGGGAAGCTCGGGTTGAAGGTGGTGATGGCCATGGCCACTTCCGGGCGTTGGTTCAGCGCGGCCAGGAACTTCTGCGCATTGGCGAAGAACATGTCCAAGTCGCCGCCCACGCGGTCTTGCAGGTGCAGGTCGATGCTGTTACCCATACCGTAACCCGGAATCATACCCGGCTGGAAGGTAAAGGCCTGCGCTTCTTTCACGCTCTGGAGCATGAAGTTCAGTTTGTTCTGTACGGAGTTCGCGTCTTGGCCCTCGCCTTTGCGCTCGCTCCAGTCCTTCAGACGGATGATGAACGAACCGTAGGACGTACCCTGTCCGGCGATGAAACCGTAACCGGAAATCTTGGAGTAGTGCTCGATTTCGGGAATCTGCTTGAGGATGCCCTCAATCTTCTTCATCGTCTTGTCCGTGGTGGCCAAGCTGCTGCCCGGTGCCATGCTCACGTTCATCATCATGGTGCCTTGGTCTTCCTGCGGCACAAGGCTGGTCTTGGTGGTCTTCATGAAGTAAACCAACAGGACGCAGGACACGACAACCGTGCCCCAAGCCAGCCAACGATGGTTGATGAAGGCCATCACGCCTTTCTTATATTTGGCCAGCAAGGCGTTGTAAGAAGCGTTGTAGGCATTGCGCACGATGGTGTTGATGTTGTACTTGCCTTTGTTGCCGCTGGCCGGACGCATCCACATGGCGCACAAGGCCGGGCAGAGCGTCAGGGCGTTCAGGCAGGAGATACCCACGGCCACGGCCATGGTGACACCGAATTGCGTGTAGAAGATACCGGCCGTTCCGCCCATGAAGGTCACGGGGATGAACACGGCCATGAACACGAACGTACAGGAGATTACGGCCATCGTCACGTCCGAGAGGGCGTCTTTCGTGGCCAGGTAAGGCGACTTATAGCCGGCATCGAACTTCGCTTGCACGGCCTCGACCACGATGATGGCGTCGTCCACCACCGTACCGATGACCAGCACGAGCGAGAATAGCGTCAGGATGTTGATACTGAATCCGGCTATCTGCATGGCTGCAAACGTACCCACGAGGGACACGATGATGGAGATGGACGGGATGATTGTACTCTTGAAGTCCTGCAAGAAGAAATACACCACGAGAATCACGAGGATGATGGCGATGACCAAGGTCTCTACCACCTCATGGATGGAGGCGAACAAGAAGTCGTTGGAACTCATCATTGTCATGAATTCCGTACCTTCGGGAAGGTCTTCCGACAAGTCGTTCAGCAGGGCGGTGATGCGGGCGTTCACTTCCGTGGCATTGGAACCAGCCACCTGGAACACCATGAACGTGCAGCTCGGATGTCCGTCCACGTTGCTGTCGAATGCGTAGGACTGTGTGCCCAGTTCCACACGGGCCACATCTTTCACGCGCAATACATGGCCATCTTCTTTCGAACTGAGCACGATGTTTTCAAACTCGGAAATGTCGGTCAGACGACCTCTGTATTTCATGGTGAACTGGAACGTGTTGGGAGAGTTTTCGCCCAATGATCCAGTGGGTGATTCCAAGTTCTGTTCGCCGAGGGCGGCAGTGATGTCGGAAGGCACCAGGCCGTATTGAGCCATCACGTCCGGCTTCAACCATATACGCAAACTGTAGGTGTCACCCATGGCCATCACGTCGCCCACACCCTCGATACGTTTGATCTGGGGGACGACGTTGATATCAAGGTAGTTGGCCAAAAACGTCTTGTCGTATCGGTTGCTGGGACTGTAAAGAGAACCAATCTGCAAGAAGCTCGTCTGGCGTTTGGTCGTAGTCACACCGATTTGGGTTACCTCTGCCGGCAACAAGCCTTGCGCCTTGGTCACGCGGTTCTGCACGTTCACGGCCGCCATGTCGGGGTTGGTGCCTTGGGTGAAGAACACCTGGATGTCGCCCGAACCGGAGTTGGTGGCCGTGGATTCCATGTAAGTCATGTTCTCCACACCGTTGATACTCTCTTCCAACGGCTGGATCACACTCTTCATCACGGCATCCGCACTCGCACCCGTATAAGTGGCCGACACGTCGACGGTCGGGGGAGCGATGTCCGGGTACTGCTCCACCGGCAGGGTGCCCAGTGAAATAAATCCTACGATAAGGATGAGGATGGAGATGGACAAGGCCATCACCGGGCGTTTGATAAATATGTTACCTTTCATTGTTTCTGATTAATTGGTTATCCTTTATTTGCCTTGCTTTTCCGCGCCTTGCTTCTCCGCACCCTGTTGTGCGGCTGCGCCGGTGCTGATGGGCGTGCCTTCGCGGAGGAGGCCTGCGCCTTCGGCCACGATGACGTCACCCACGTTCAGTCCGCCCGTCACGATGTATTCCGTGCCGTTGTTCTGCGGGGCCACTTGGATGTTCACGCTCTGGGCCTTGCCGTCCACCACCTTGTAGGCCAGCACCTTGTCTTGCAGTTCGAACGTGGCGGCCTGCGGGATGACGATGACGTCGTTAAAGTATACCGGCATGATGACGTTGCCGTTCGAGCCGGTGTGCAGCAGGTGCGAGGTGTTGGGGAACGCTGCGCGGAGCTGCGAGGAGCCGGTGTTCGGGTCGATGACGCCGCTGATGGATTCCACGCGGCCGGAATCGGGCAGGAGCGTGCCGTCGTTCAGCATGAGCTGCACTTTCGGCATTTTCGCGATGGCTTCTTCCAGCGAGCCGTATTGGCGGACGAGGCTCAGCACGTCATTCTCGGGCATGGAGAAGTAGACATACATCTCGCTGTTGTCCGACACGGTGGTCAGCGGTTGCGGGATGGCGCTGCTTACCAATGCTCCCTGGCGGTAGGGAAGCTCGCCCACCACGCCGTTCGACGGGCTCTTCACCACGGTGTACGACAAGTTGTTGGCCGCGTTCACCACCTGTGCTTCCATCTGTGCCACGGCGGCTTTGGCGCTCAGCAAGTTGTTCTTGGCCGTCTGCAGGTCGAAGTCCGACACCACCTTCTGGTCGAACAGGCGCTGGGTGCTTTTCAGCGTCAGGTCGGCTGTGGCTTCTGCGGCTTTTGCTGCTTCGAGGTTGGCCTTGGCCGTGTTGAGGGCGGCCTGATAAGGCACTTGGTCGATGATGAACAGCGTTTGTCCCTTCGTCACCCGGTCGCCTTCTTTGACACACAGTTTCTGGAGTGTGCCGCTCACTTGCGGATAAATGTCCACGTCCTGGCGGCCTTTGATGCTCGCACTGTAGCGGGATTGGAGTTCTCTGGATTCGGTTTGTACGGTCATGGTCTTGTACGACCCCGTGCTCATTGCTTGTTGCTGTTTGTTGCAACCAGTCAAGGCAACCATACAGCAGAAAGCTGTCGTTGCCACAGTCTTAATACCTTTATTCATAACTACTCAATAAAAAATATATTCTCAAAATCCGGTGCGAAATTACACAAATGGAATGAGTTTGCAGGTGTTAAAAGCACCTTTGTTTTGTTCATTTTGGGAACATAGCTTGCATTTTAGGAATATTCTACTTAAATTTGGTTTCTGTTAACAAAAGATTTCTTTCGCATGGACGAAAAGTTAAGTTCGTTGCTCATTCAGGAGTGTTTTTATTTGCGGACATCTTTGGACTGGTCGGCCGAAATGGAGGTCAGGCAGGATAAATGCCTGGTGATGGCTGGGGAGAAGGGAAGGGGCACTTTGCTTGTGGGGGAGGAAGAATATGTGGTGGACAAGGGGGTCGTGTTGTTCCTGCGTCCGGAATTGCCGGTAAGGAAACTTCGCTCTTCGGAGGATTTCGCCGTTTCCTTGATTGCTTTTCCCCCATTTATGATGCGGGAGTGCGGGCAGCGGCTGGAGCCTCGTTTCATGTTGTTGCTTTTCACGAAAGTGGTGTGGACGGTGGACGCGAGGAAAAGGAAGTTGTTCCATAATTTCTGCGAACTGTTTCGTTTCGCCACGGCGGGTTACGGCAGTGGCTATACCCGCGAATTGGCCACGAGCCTGGTGTGTAGCCTGATTTACGGTTTCTATGAACTGGTTGATGCGGCGCAGTTCGGCGAAGTGCCGGTGGAGTCATCGCGGGCGCGGGAACTGTTCCGCAGGTTCATGGAATTGCTCCACGAGCATCTCATGCGCGAGCACGAGGTGCAGTTTTATGCCGGGGAACTTTGTATCTCGGCCAAGTACCTCACACAGATTACGAAAGGAATCTTGGGGCATACGCCAAAGCAAATCATTGACGAAACGCTTTTGCAGGAAGCCATGAGGTTGTTGGACAGGAACGATTCAAGCATACAGGAAATCAGCGTCAGCCTCGGTTTTCCCGACCAGTCTTATTTCGGGCGTTTTTTCAAGCGTTTGAAGCAGGTGTCGCCGCAGCAATACCGATTGCGTTCGAAACGTTGACCCGATTGAGCCGGTCGCGTTAGATTTCAAGACATAAAAAAAGGGCTCCGCTGAGCCCAACCTTTGTTAACCTTAAATCTAATACTATGAAAAACACGTTGCAAAGGTACGGTTTTTTGGGAAATACGCAATGGGAGGAGTGTGAAACCATCTTGTTTTTATGTTTTTTTAATAATAGAAGGACTCGTGATTCCTCTTAATGAATATTAAAAATCGCATTCCGGAAGCAAGATTTACGGTAAAAAGGTATTTTTCAGGGTAGAAACAATCGCAAATAAAACATATCGAAATGAGAAAGTCTGTTGTTAACACTTATGCTTGCGGGCTGCTGACCGCGTTACTTCTCTTTGACTATAAATCCCCATTAAATTTCTACTACGCCCCGATTGGAGAATGTTCGTGCTGGGTGAACAAAGAAATGCGGGCCGCTTCACAGCGACCCGCATTCTTTAGTTTTTTAGGTATTAGTTTTGTTTAAGGTAAAAAGATTGTTTTCAGGATAACGATGCAAAGGTAGCTCCATTTTGGGATACCTGCAAGGCATTATTTATGCTTTACAACATGTTTTTGAAAAAAATGCTGGATGTATCTTAAAAAAAATTATCCAGGTCTGTTTCCGGCCGTTTCCGAATGATATTTCAGCATGCCTTCTATCGGGTCTTTGATGATATTCCCGATGTGCAGGTGGTGAAGGCGGGCCGCTTCCTTGAGTTCGTTTCGGAAATGGAACGCGACGCTTCCCGTGAAATGCACCGGTAGTGTGCCCGGCACGTATGGCATTACGTTCCGGGCAAAAAAGGCATCGAAACATTCCAGGAGCAACGTGTGGATGGAAGGGTGCGTGGCGTGTGCTTTCAGAAACGGGGTGAGGGAGGCCAGGAAGCGGTTTGCACCAGGCTCGCGATAGACTTTCCGGATGATGTCCTCTTCGTTCCATCCATAGGAAGAGGAAAACTCGCGTTGCAAGTCCTCAGGGAGCAATCCTTTCAGCAAGTCGGCCACCAAGTGTTTGCCTAATGCCGCTCCGCTTCCTTCGTCGCCTAGGATGTAACCTAGCGGGGAAACGTGCCGGACAATGTCTTGCCCGTCGTATTTGCAGGAATTTGCTCCGGTGCCGAGGATGCAGGCGATGCCGGCTTCGTGTCCGCACAAGGCGCGTGCGGCTCCCCACAGGTCGGAACGTACTTCAACGCTGTGGCAGTGTGTCAGTTCGGAGAGTAGGTTTTCCATCCTGTGGCATTGTGTGGGAATGCATCCTGCGCCATAATAATAAATAGGTGTATCCTTCGCGTTGTCGAACAAGTGCCGGGGAAAAGCTTCCTTTTCGATGATGTCGCGAATGGACGCATCGTCTTGCAGGACAGGGTTGATGCCCCGTGTGATGGTGAATACCCGCTGTCCGTCGGGGAATATCCGGAACCAAGTGGTTTTGGTGGAGCCGGCATCGGCCACGATGAAATCCTTAGGTGTTGTGTTCATGGTTTTGTTTTTTTACCAAATTCAGGGTCGATTTTCAAAAGGGCGGCCACGCCTACGGTGGCAGCGCAGCATAGCATGACGATAAGGAAGAAGTCGAAGTAGCCCACGGCTTCCTGTATTTCTCCTGCCACCAGCCCCGGCAACATCATGGACAGGGCCATGAAAGCCGTGCAGATGGCGTAGTGGGATGTCTGTTGTTCGCCCTGCGAATAATATATAAGGTAGAGCATGTAAGCCGTGAATCCGAATCCGTAGCCGAACTGCTCAATGAAGACGAGGATGTTGATGAGCAGGAAGTTTTGCGTTTGGAAATAACTTAGGTAAACATAGACCAGGTCGGGGATGGTGATGCTCCACACCATCGGCCAAAGCCATTTCTTCAGTCCACCACGCGAAGCGGCAATGCCGCCGATGATGCCTCCCAGTGTCAGCCCGAGTACTCCAACGGTGCCTTGCACGAAGCCTACTTCTTGGGTGGATAGCCCTAGTCCTCCTTCGCTGACGGGTTTAATCATGAATAGGTTGGCTATCTTGATGAGTAATGCTTCGGGCAGGCGGTAGAACAGCATGAAAAGCACGGCCGTGAAGGCCTGGGGCTTTCGGAAAAAGGAGATGAAGGTGAGCACGAAATCCTTCAGCAGGTCTTTGGCCGAGCGGACAAGGTTAGTCCGGTCGCAGTCCGGTCGAGGAAGAAAGAACACGTGGTAGGCCGTGACGAGCACGAAGAAAGCCGCCAACAGGTAGAATGTGATGCTCCAGGAGAAGGCGATGCGGCGCGTGAAGGTTTCCAAGGTGCCGGCCAACATGATGAAGAGCCCGCCGCCCGCAATGGTGGCGATGCGGTAGAATGTGCTGCGGATTCCCACATAAAGGGTCTGTTCGTGCGGGTCGAGGGCCAGCATGTAGAAGCCATCGGCGGCGATGTCGTGGGTGGCACTGCTGAATGCCATCAGCCAAAAGAAAGCTAGGGTGAACCACAGGAAATGCGGGGAGGGGGTGAAGAAGGCTACGCCGGCGATGGCGATGGCGATAAGGATTTCCATGGCCAGGATCCACCAACGTTTGCTTTTGAACAGGTCGATGAACGGGCTCCACAGCGGCTTGATGGCCCAAGGCAGGTAGAGCCAGCTGGTGTAGAAGGCGATTTCTGCGTTGGAAAGCCCGAGCCGTTCATACATCATGGTGGAGATGGTCATGACCGTCACGTAGGGTAGTGCTTCGGCAAAGTAAAGCGTGGGAATCCATTTCCAGGGGTTCCGGTTGTGTGTGGCAGCCTGTGTCGTTGTGTCGTGATTGTGCTCCATGGTTTACCTGTATGCTTGGTGGAGACGGATGCCGTCATAATAGTGTTTCAGGATCTCGTCGTAACGGTAGCCTTTCGCGCCCATGACGGCGGCTCCGATTTGGCATAGGCCGACTCCGTGTCCCCATCCGGCACCGTGGAGGACGAACCGCCCGGGAACACCGTCAAGGATGTCCTGTCTTTCCACAATAAAGGCAGAACTGAATAAGTGGGTGTGGCTCAGGATGCGGCGTATTTCCAGTTCCTTGCCTACGACGAGCGTGTGCCTTGAGCCTACGATTCGTAGCTTGCTGATGTGCCCCCCGTGACCTCTTTCCACCGGGACAAGGTCGAGGATGTCCCCGAAGTCGGTTTTCAGGTTCTCCGCGACGAGGCTTGCCAGTTCCTCTTGCGTGTATTCCACTTGCCAACGGTAGAAATCGGTGGTTTCCTGGTCGTAGTCGTTCAGCACTTGGCGCAGGATTTCCTTGTCCGCCGTATGGCAGAAAGAGGGCGGATTGCCCAGGATCCATTTCCTTGCTTCTTCTTCACGGCTCAAATCCGGCATCTGGGGGCGCGTCTTTCCTTTTCCCGGTGCTTCGTCCCGGATGCTGGTCAGGTAGGGCAGGTGTTTGTCTTCCCAGCAATATTCAAACTCTTCGGTTGCCCCTCCGCAACATTTCGAGAAGCGCGCGTCGCAGATTTCTTCGCCATACATGAGGATTTGTCCGCGTGTGGCTTCGACGGCTTCCCGGACGGCGTTGTTGCAGGCCCGCGTGATGCCTTGGTAGCGTTGGCAATGGTCGTCGGCGCAGACGTCGAACAGGGTGTGGTCTTCGCGGTCGTACCACCGGATTTGTTCACCTTCGCTTTTGTTGAATGAGAAAAATCCGCGTTCATGCCCGTCTTGTTTCCTGCGTTTTTCGATTTGTGCGTAGAGCCAGCTACGGCTGATGACGGCTGCGGCTTTCAGGAACTCGGGTGAGGAAGATGCGCTCATTTCACTGGAAATGACGCTCACGAGATAGTCTTCAACCGGCAGCACGTTGATGGCCGTGATTTTCTCTTCTTCCACGACCAGTTTGAGTGCGCCTTTAAAGGTTTGTGTCTCTTGGCGTTCCCAGTGGAAATTGACACCAATGGTCACGTCGTCAAGCGAGAAAGACGCATCTTCGCTTTGGGGAGTGAATGCCAGTTCGCGATAGAGGGTGCCGTTCCATAAGATTCCTCCTTCGCTGTATTCCACTGTTTGTTGGCCTTTGGCCGACAAGCCTTTGGCCGTATATGCGGTGTTCAGGGAGAAACGGATGAGTTTGCGGCTCATGATGCCCACGTTCACTTCCGGCTCCTTGCCGTCCTCTTGCGGGAAGGCGGAAGCCGTGGCGGCGGGGATTGTGTTTTCCTTCTTGGGGGAATGGGCGAAGCAGGCGATGACGGGAGCCAGTTCCGTTTCGTCCATGCTTACTTCCCGAAGGATTTCAACGGCTTGTCCGGCAGTAATTTTCCGGAAGTCTTCTTCGCGTGGAGTGATGAGCAATCCGCCCATGTCCAGGGCACCCGGGCTGACGAGCATCCTTGCATTTCCTTTTTGGAAATAGCAGTCGGGGCGGTGTTTCTTGCGCGGAAATACCAGTGTGACGATTTCGTCCTCGCGTCCGGCGTTCCAACTTTGCCGCCAGCAGATGATGTTCATGCGTGGTTCGTTTTCTCCTTGGTGGCATGGAAGGGCATGATACAGCTTGTCGAAAAGGATGCATGGCTTTTCCGACGGGCGGGTGCGGATGACGAACACCGGGCACACATAGCTTTTGAGCAGGTAAAGCCCGCAGTTGGCGTTCTGTGCCATCAGCTCTTCCATGGTTTCTTCCTCCTCAGGATGGAGAGGGTAGAGTTTTTCCATGCCGATTTCGTAGCTTTTCCAGTCTCTTTCAATGGGCAGAATGCCACGAGTGCAGGCTTGGAAATGCGCATGGTCGGGAGCCGATGCGCCACAAAGGGGGCCGTTGTAGAAAAACAGCATGTCTGTGATGTGCCATGCCAGGTCGCGCAATGCGTTGAAGTGCGGGAGTATGGTTTGCGGCGTGTGCCGGCGGGTTGGAATCGTGAAATGTTCCGGGAGGATAGGGTATGGGTTGACCAGCAACTGGTAGTGCCCTTCTATGGGCAAATACAGCTGTGCTTCCGGACGGTGCAGGTCGCAGAGGAAGCAAGGGCGGCGTGCCACGGCTTTGGCCGTGATGTCGGCTTCCGTGGAACGGATACGCGCCGGATTGAATTGCGCTGTCAGGCTGTAATCGCCCGTAGGAAGGGACTTTGTCTTGACATTTTCCAAGTCGGCATAGTGTTGCCTTGCTTCTTCCCAAACGTCTATTTGATTTTGAAAGAACTCGTGCAATTCTTTTTCGTCCAAATGGTGTGCCCAAAGCGTATTGAGTTGCCGGCGGGCGGCAAGCTCAATAGAACGCAACCTGTCTTTGTAGAGGTTGTTGGCGTTGACTTGTTGCACGTTCAGCGCGGCATCGGAGTTACCCTCCCAGCGGCGGCATAGATAAACTTCATCATAAATCCGGCCGATGCGGTAGTAACGCGAGAAGCAAAGGCCGAGCGCGTAGTCCTCTCCATAGCTGGTGTTGGGGATTTGCAGCCGCCGCAGGACGGGGGTGAAGAAAGCCCGCGGGGCGCCGAGCCCGTTGATGCGCAAGGCGTTGTTCCGTCCATTGTCGGGAGTCCATTCCTTGTGGTCGATGAGGCCGGGAGGCAAGGTCTGCAGGGCGAAGTCCGTCATGCGGTAGGCACCGATGACCATGGCGGCTTTTTCCCGGTAGAAGGTATCGATGATTTGCTGCAGGGTATGGGGGGAACTATAAAGGTCGTCCGAGTCCAGTTGGACAATGAACTTCCCGCATTCGGGATGGTGCACGGCCATGTTCCAGCAGCCTCCGATGCCCAGGTCGTCGCGCTGGGGAATGAGATGCACTACGCGCTGGTCGTCCTTGAACCTGTCTATGATTTCCGTGGTGCCGTCCGTGGAGTGGTTGTCCACGACTATCAGGTTGAAGTCAAAAGTGGTTTCTTGCGCCAACACGCTGCGCATGGCGTCTTCGATGGTGCGCGCCCGGTTGCGTACAGGGATGACGACCGATGCTTCATGGGCAAAATCTGCGGTTTGGAAATCCACTTCATCGAATTCGTCCGGGGCAAGATAGGCACCGATTTGTTTCAGGTGTGCCGTGCAGGCCTGTTCCATCTCGATTTGTACGGCGCGGTTTTTGGGATTTACGTAGTCGAAATTCTTTTCCCCGCTTTTGCGCAGGTCGGTCTCTGTTTCCGTGTAGAGGTATTCGTTCAGATGGAACAGTTCCCCGTGGCGGCTGAGATACAGGCGCAGGTCATACCATCCGGCAAATTGGTAATCCGGCATGTGGTCTTGCGCCGCGTAGGCTTTCAGTATCTCAGTGCGTATTAGCACCAACGGGCCGAAGTCGAAGTCATCGCGCAGGCTTCCCGGCTGATAGTCGATGAGCGGTTTGGACTGGCGTTGTCCGTCCTTTATGGTATAGTGGTCGGCGTATATCATAGCCGCTTGTGTGTCGTCGGCCACACACAGCCATCGTTCCAAGGCGTGGAATCCTAGGTTCAGCGGCAATGTCTTTTGGTAGAACAGGGCATATTCCGCCTCGCATCGCTTCGCGATTTCCTTGAATATGGCCGTGCCGGACAAGTTGTCTGCTATTAGTCGGAGACATCCGTTTGGCAATGGTTCCGTGAAGTCTTTTGTGCAAATGACATGAAAGTGGCGGATGGTTCCGCTGGCCTTGAGTTGTCCGATGAGTTGCGGAAGTTGTGTTTCTGTTCCGCATGGCAGGAAACAGTCTATTCGTGGAGAATATAGGGATGACTTCATGATTTTTATGCAATATTAGCTGCAAATATACGAATAGAAGTCCAATATAGTGGAAAGTTTTCTCTTTTTTCCTTAACTTTGTGTGCAAAATTAAGGAAGAGAAGATGACCGGAGAGGACAAAATCCCATTGCTGGGCATGACGTTGCCCGAATTGAAAGAGGTGGCCCGCCAAACGGGAATGCCCTCTTTTGCAGCGCGGCAGATGGCGGATTGGTTGTATAAAAAGAAAGTGTCCACTATTGACGAGATGACCAACCTTTCCGTACAAAACCGCCGGCGGCTTGGTGGGCGTTATGTCATCGGATGTGCCTCGCCCGTGGAGGAGCAGCGTTCGTCGGACGGCACGGTGAAATATCTTTTCCGTACGCGGGACGGGAAGTATGTGGAATCCGTATATATCCCCGATGGCGACCGGGCGACGCTTTGCGTGTCGTCGCAGGTGGGCTGCAGGATGGGATGCCGTTTTTGTATGACGGGCAAACAGGGGTTCCAAGGAAATCTTGAGGCCGTGGATATCTTGAACCAGCTGTATTCCCTCCCCGAGCGGGACAGCTTGACCAATGTGGTTTTCATGGGACAGGGCGAACCGTTGGACAACCTGGAACAGGTGTTGCGGGCTACGGAGATACTCACGGACAGTTGCGGGTATGCTTGGAGCCCGCGGCGGATTACGGTGTCCACAGTCGGGGTGCGCAAGGGATTGGGACGTTTTTTGGACGAGAGTGAGTGCCATCTCGCTGTCAGCCTGCACAATCCTTTCCCGGAACAACGGGCAAGGCTGATGCCGGCCGAGAACGGTTATGGCATTGAGGAGGTTGTCGCCTTGTTGCGCAGGTACGATTTTTCCCACCAGCGCAGGCTTTCGTTTGAATACACGATGTTCGACGGGGTGAACGACAGCATGGTGCATGCCAAGGAACTTTTACGCCTGTTGCGGGGACTGGATTGCCGGGTCAACCTGATTCGTTTTCATGCCGTGCCCGGCGTGGAATTGGAGGGCACGCCGGAGGAACGGATGGTGCGCTTCCGCGACTACCTGACCGCCCACGGTGTTTTCACGACCATCCGTGCGTCGCGCGGAGAGGACATTTTTGCGGCTTGTGGGCTGTTAAGCACGGCCAAACAACAAGGCGTGGACATTTATAATAAAGAAAGGAGATAAGATGATGAAAAGGTATGGGTCTTTTTTAGTATGTGCGGCGTTGCTCGTTATGTTATTCTTGTGGACTTCGTGCGAGAATGTGGTCAAACCGGCTGCCAGCGGAAGTCCATATGAAGTGTTGGTCGTGGCGGACGACGGTTTGTGGGACCGCCCGGCGGGACATGCTTTGTATAAGGCCTTGGACACGGACATACCTGGGTTGCCCCAACCCGAGTCGTCTTTCCGCATCTCGCAGCTAGACACGAAGCGTTTCAGCAAGGTGTCGAATATTTTTCGGAACATCATCAAGGTGGATGTCGATTCCACGCAATATACCCAGTCGAAGATGAAGTTTTCACGTGATGTGTATTCCCATCCCCAGGTAGTGTTGACCATTCAAAGCCCGAATGAAGCTGAATTTGCCCGTTTTGTGACTCAAAATGCGGAGAACATCGTGGACTTTTTCGTAAGAGTGGAGATGAACCGCTTGATAAACGAGGTAGAAGAGAAGCATTCCACAGTGGCGGAAAAGTTGGCTAAGGAGTTATTCGACTGTCAGCTTTGGGCACCTGATGAGATTAACAGCAGCAAAAAAGGGACAGACTTTTTTTGGGCGTCTTCCAATGGGCGGCTGAACATTTGCATGTACACTTACCCCTACGAGGGGCCGCAGACATTTAACAAGCAGTATGTGCTGGCTAAGCGCGACTCCGTGATGGAAGTCAATATTCCGGGTGAGAGGCCGGGTATGTTCATGACGACAGACACGGCTTATACCACGGTCAAGCCGATTGTGGTGAAAGGACAGTATGCTATGGAAATCCGCGGACTGTGGTATGTGGAACATGATGCGATGGGGGGGCCGTTCGTGAGTCATTCACGCGTGGATACCTTGAATAATCGCGTGGTGGTTGTGGAAGGTTTCGTGTATGCCCCAGACCGGATGAAGCGTATCCTGATTCGTCGTTTGGAGGGCTCGCTATATACGCTTTGTTTGCCTGGTGAACAGGAACGTGAGTTGAAGGCTAATATTCCCGAAGTGGATGTGGTGGCCACGAAAAAGAACAAATAAACAGATAAGTAAAGATGAAGAATGGAAAAATAGTGGTGGGGATAACCCACGGAGACGTCAATGGGGTGGGATATGAGGTTATCCTGAAGATATTCAGCGAACCGGCGATGCTGGAATTGTGTACACCTATTATATATGGGTCGCCAAAAGTGGCCACGTATCACCGCAAGGCGTTGGAACTGACTACCAATTTTGTGACCATACAGAAAGCGGACGATGTGGTGGACGGCAGGTTGAACCTTGTGGATTGTTTGCCCGAAGAAGTGAAAATCGACTTCGGACAGGCTACGGCTGAGAGCGGACAGGCGGCATTGAAAGCTTT
Source organism: uncultured Paraprevotella sp. (assembly GCA_944321565.1). Classification (GTDB taxonomy): domain Bacteria; phylum Bacteroidota; class Bacteroidia; order Bacteroidales; family Bacteroidaceae; genus Paraprevotella. The sequence continues at coordinate 92,777 of CALULT010000004.1, forward strand.
GGAACGAGCCATGGCCGACTATCGGGAAGGTTTGTTTGACGTGTTGGTGACGGCACCGATTAACAAAGCATCCATCCAGGGCGATGGTTTTCATTTCCCGGGGCACACGGAGTATATCCAGGAACGTGTGGGCGACGGGCGCGAAGCGTTGATGATTCTGATGAACGATGTGTTGCGTGTTGCATTGGTGACCACCCATTTGCCTATCCGTGAGGTGGCGCAGGCCATAACTAAGGAGGTGGTAATGCGCAAAATACGCATTTTCCATGAAGCGTTGCGCAAGGATTTTAACGTGGAAAAACCGCGGATTGCCGTTTTGGCACTGAATCCCCATGCGGGCGATGGTGGCTTGCTAGGTGCTGAGGAACAGGATGTGATTATTCCCGCGATAGAAGAAATTTCGAAAGAAGGCATCATTTGCATCGGGCCTTATCCGGCGGACGGGTTCTTTGGCAACCGCACGTATGATTCTTTCGATGGCGTATTGGCCATGTATCACGACCAGGGTTTGGCTCCATTCAAAGCTTTATCCATGGCCGATGGTGTGAACTTCACGGCGGGGCTGCCCATCGTGCGCACTTCGCCAGACCATGGCACGGCATACGACATCGCCGGGAAGGGGAAAGCCGACGAGGCTTCCATGCGCCAGGCCATCTATACGGCCTTGGACGTGTTCCGCAACCGGCAGCGTTATGAAGAAGCGCATGCCAATCCGTTGCGCAAACAATACCACGAACGTCGCGACGACAGCGACAAACTAAAATTGAATGCTCCTGAAGAAAAGGAATGAAGCCGATTTACCGTAACCTTTTCTTGGCCGTCGGTGTAGCGGCTATTGTGATTATGCTTTGCACGTCGGATATTTCCTACGGGGAGATGTGGGACAATGTCCGGCGGGCGGGTTATTGGTTTCCTGCAGTCATTTTGTTGTGGGTGTTCCTGTATTTGGCGAATGCTTGGTCGTGGGCGACTATTATCAACGATGGCGAGGCACCCAAGGTGCCTTTCATGCGGATTTATAAATACACGATCAGCGGTTACGCGCTGAATTATGTCACACCAGTGGGACTGCTGGGCGGGGAACCTTACCGCATCATGGAACTGACGCCGTATGTGGGAGCTGCAAAAGCCACGTCGAGCGTGATCCTGTATGCCATGATGCATATTTTCTCACATTTCTGTTTTTGGTCGTTCTCCATTCTGCTCTATTTGCTGCTGTATGGGCGTGGCATGTCGGCGGGGATGGCTGTTTTTTTGGCAATTTGCGCGGTGTTTTGTGGAATCGGCATTTATTTTTTCCTGAAAGGTTATAAGAATGGCTTGGCAATGAAAGCGTTGCGCTTTTTTGCCCATATTCCCGGGTTGAAACCGCGCTTGCATCGTTTCATTGATGCGAAAGAAGAGGCCATCCGGAAGGTGGATAGCCAGATTGCGGCCTTGCATGCCCAGCGCAAGTCCACGTTCTATCTGTCGTTGCTCATTGAGTTCGGGGTGCGCGTGGCTGGTTGTCTTGAAATCCAGTTCATCCTGTTGATTCTGACCGACCACGTGTCTTTTTGGAACTGTGTGTTGATTCAGGCGTTCACGTCTTTGTTCGCCAATCTGTTTTTCTTTATTCCGATGGGTGTCGGGGCACGCGAGGGCGGGTTTGCCTTGGCGGTTGGCGGACTTTCCCTGGCCGGTGCCTACGGGGTCTATACCAGTTTGATTGTCCGTTTGCGCGAGTTGGTGTGGACGGCAATAGGTTTGTTGTTGATTAAGGTGGGCAATAAGCCGGTGGGCGTAGCGCAGTGAGACGTATATTTTCTTAAATTTATCGCAGGTTATGCCTGCACCACAGATTTTTTATGTAATTTTGTCCACTATCGAAATTTGTAGGAGGAATATATGAACACATCCGACGTTCAGGCACAGAAAAGGAGATATGGCATCGTGGGCAATTCGGAAGGATTGAACCATGCCGTGGATATTGCCTTGCAGGTGGCAAAGACGGATTTGTCTGTGCTGATTACCGGAGAAAGCGGAGTGGGCAAGGAAATCATTCCGCGCATCATTCACGACAACAGTTTGCGGAAAACGAAAAAGTATTTTGCCGTGAACTGTGGTTCCATTCCCGAAGGTACTATTGATTCCGAGCTCTTTGGGCATGAGAAAGGAGCGTTTACCGGTGCCATAGGGGAACGTGAAGGATATTTCGGTGCGGCAAACGGAGGCACGTTGTTCCTGGACGAGGTGGGGGAGTTGCCGTTGGCCACCCAGGCTCGTTTGTTGCGTGTGTTGGAGTCGGGGGAATACATCCGTGTGGGGTCGAGTGACGTGCGCAAGACTGATGTGCGCATCGTGGCGGCCACGAACGTCAACATGGCGCAGGCCATCCGTGACGGCCGCTTCCGCGAGGATTTGTTTTATCGGCTGAACACGATTCCCATCAAGATGCCCGCCCTGCGCGAGCGGGGCAGCGACGTGGTGCTCCTGTTCAAGAAGTTTGCCATGGACACGGCGGAGAAATATAATATGCCTGAGCCGGTGGAACTGACGGAAGCAGCACAAGAGAAGTTGAAGAAATACCCATGGCCGGGCAATGTGCGGCAGTTGAAGAACGTGACGGAGCAGATTTCTATTTTGTCGCCAGACCGGACAATCACGCCGGAAATTTTGGCCGAGTATATTCCCGACGACCCCATTTCCCACGACATTGTGCCTTTGGCGGCCAAACGCAATGAGACGCACAGCTTTGAGAATGAACGCGAGTTGCTTTACAAGATTCTCTTCGATTTGCGTAATGATGTCACAGAGCTGAAGAAATTGGTGCATGCCCAACAGGCGGGAAATGACATGCCCGTGGTGCAAGCCCCTCAGGTTCCGGCCGAACGTCCGGTGGCTTACTACCGCCCGGACATGGCTTATCCGGCTCATCGTTCGGAGAGTAAAGGTGATGAGGATTTTCAAACGCCGGAGGAGTACGTGGAAGAAACGGTTTCGTTGAACGATGTGGAACGGCAGATGATTGTGAAGGCCTTGGAGAGAAACAAGGGCCGGCGGCGGAAAGCCGCAGCCGACCTGCACATATCGGAACGTACGCTATATCGTAAAATCAAAGAGTATGGGTTGGATAAAGAAGATGAGTAAATGGGCTTGGGCAGGGGGGCTTTGTGTGGCTTTCTTACTGACGGCCTGCACCATTTCTTATAAATTCAATGGCGCGTCCATTGATTATACGAAGACGAAAACGATTCAAATCTCACAGTTTCCCATTCGTTCGGCATACGTGTGGGCGCCAATGCAGGCTATTTTTAATAATGAATTGACGGATGTCTATGCGCGGCAGACCAAGCTGACGCAGGTGAATCGTAACGGCGACCTTCAGTTGTCGGGCGAGATTGTGGAATACAGCCAGTTCAACAAGGCGGTGTCTGCAGATGGCTATTCGGCGCAGACACAGCTGAAAATGACGGTGAATGTCCGTTTCGTGAACAATGCCAATCATGATGAGGATTTCGAGCAACGGTTCAGTGCCACTACGCAATACGACTCTTCGCAACAGCTGACCGCGGTGCAGGAAGAGTTGGTCACACAGATGGTGGAGGACATTGTGGACCAGATATTCAATGCCACGGTGGCTAATTGGTGACCGTTTCGCATCTTTTTTGAACAGTTATGGAGTTGAATTTGGCCGATTATATCAAGCATCCTGAAACCTTGGACGAGAGTTCGTTGGAGCGTTTGCGCAAGCTGGTGGAGGATTATCCTTTTTTCCAGCCTGCCCGTTTGCTTTATTTGCGGAATCTCTACCAATTGCACGATGCGGCTTTCGACCGGGAGTTGCGCCGTGCGGCCTTTTTCCTTCCGGACCGCGCCGCACTCTTTCTTTTGATTGAAGGAGTGAACTACCGTTTGGAGCCTGTGAAGAAACATCAACCGGTGGCTGAGACGGAGGAAGGTGAAAAGGACCGCACTTATTCCTTGATTGATAATTTTCTCGCAAACTTGCCTCAGGAAAAGAGCTGCAGGCCGAAGCCGGTGGATGCTTCTACGGACTATATGGCCTATCTGATGCAGAGTGAAGAAGTTCCGGTAACCATCACTTCCGTTCCAAAGATGCAACATCAAGACTTGATTGACGATTTCATCGGACAGGGTGACAAACGAATTGTCTTGGCGGACGTGCCGGACGAGGATTTGCAGTCGCCGGATTTGACAACCGATAACGGAGAAGACGGCGAAGAAGACTATTTCACCGAAACTTTGGCCAAAATTTATATAAAACAAGGCCGATATATGAAGGCAATGGAAATAATCCGGCGATTAAGTTTGAAATATCCAAAAAAAAACCGTTACTTTGCAGACCAAATACGTTTTTTGGAGAAATTGATTATAAATAATAAAAATAAAAACTTGTAGAAAATGTACACAGTATTGGTTATCCTTATCGTTGTGCTTGCGATTTTGATGTGTTTCATTGTGCTCATTCAGGAGTCTAAAGGAGGCGGGCTGGCTTCCAGCTTCTCTGCTTCGAACCAAATTATGGGTGTGCGCAAGACAACTGACTTAGTGGAGAAAATCACATGGGGATTGGCTGCGGGCATGGTCGTGTTGAGTGTGCTCTCGGTGTATTTCATTCCCAAAATGGTGACCGAAGAATCGGCCATGATGAAAGCGGCCACGGAACAGAAGGCGGTAAATTCCAACAACCTGCCGGGTTTTGGAACCAGCCAACCCCAGCAACAGAATGCCCCCGCCGGACAGACAAACGCTCCTGCCCAGGGTGCAACAAGTGCGCCTGCATCGCAGCCTGCCCAATAAAAAGGGGTATCCTATAAAAGATATTGTTGTAAAAGCCGGGGACATCGTGACATGTTCCCGGCTTTTGCGCGTGATGTTGCGGGAAAGGCGGTTGATGGAGTTGAGAAATGAACGTGTTTGTTATTATCTGTGTATATTCTATTCTTTTATTGTCCTCACCGTGGCGATGCTTCTTAGGGCGGGGCTACGGAGCGGGAGCCGTCTGTGCCAAAGGTCAATTTTTGCCGTCTGCGGCAGTTGGCAAGGATTCCCTGGCAACTGAATTCTGGCTTAATCCGGAACAGTTCGCATTTTGGGGGATTTAACACTAATGGAAAACGAATTGAGGCAATTGGGTGGCGCAGAGTTCCTGCGTTTACAAATTTCTGAATATCGGCAGTCAAAGCCGACAGGAATGAACTGTCCCGCCTCGCAGGGGGACGAGCCCCGAAGGGGCGGAGGGGCTCACACCCACGGGGGCGTAACGCCCCTTCTGTTCGCCGTGCGGCGGCCATAATGCCGTTTTGTTTCCCTTGCGGCGGCCATAATGGCCGTTTTGTTTTCCTTGCTGGGTCGTAACGACCCTTTTGTTTCCCTTGCGGAATGATACGTGGATGGGAAACCCCTCCGGCTCTTCGAGCCACCTCCCCTGCAAGGCGGAGGTGTTTTTCTCCGCACGGGCAAGTGACGGGAAGCAGGGCATTTGATTACAAACGAATATTCGTCAGTTGTTAAATCCACAAGATTAGGAACAGTTTCCTTCTTAGGGAGTTGAGGTTTCAACGGAAAACGCCTATTCCAAACACGGGCATGGTGAGCAATACAATTACGCAAGACGGCTGCACATTTAATCCAACTTCCCAAATACAGGTGCTGGGGCAAATCAAAATCTCGTGCGATTTGTTTCTTTATTGCCGTGTCGGACAAATTGCAGTACTTAGACAAAGTTTCGTGTATTCCATAAACCTATATAAAGCAAAAGTTCCGTCCTGGTACGCTGTTCTACGGGAAGCGTGGCGGGATTTGTTGCTGCAAAGATGCAACAACTATCCCATACCGCCAAACTTTTATCACAAAAAGCCTTCATCTTCTTTCCTCTCGTTTTGTGTCCCAATCTTGCAGGAACGAGCGACGGACTAAGAGGAGGATTGAGAGGACGGAAAAGACGGATACGCAGGACAGGAGGATGGCATATCCGCCGGGACGGTGTGGAGAGGGAATTATAGACGGGTCATGTCAAAATACATCAGACGGGTGTGCTTGTCTTCATCATCAGGCTGCAAAAGGGTAAAGTCGTTTTTATCGTAGAACGGAATGGCAGACAGATAAGCATCTACCGTCAAAAAACGGAATATGGAATAAGTGGTTTCTGCCTCCAGTATGAATTTCAACGTGGTCATCAATTCGCTGCCTATCCCTGAATGGCGGTAAGCCAACGAAAAAGCCATTCAAGTCGGCATCGCCGCAGTCGAATGGCTTTAATTCATAATCCTCGGTCAGTTGTATCAAATCCATGGCTTTTTCTCGATTTTAATGTTTACCTTACTCATGAATGATTCATACTGCCTGCGCATTTCCTCCCGTCTTTCCTTGCTTAAAGGCTTGGCCTCACGAATCTCTTTTTCGAAACGTAAAGCGTCTTTCCCGTAAAGCACGGGGGGCTCTGATTGCTCTTGCCATAATCTGCCTCCTTTCTCTGTTGATTTACAACGCAAATGTAATGCTTTTTCCTAAGATGCCGTCTTCCTCCTCGCACAAATCTTTCAAAGGATGTTCCCTTTTTTATTCATTCGTGCCACCCGAGGCCATGAGCCTCCGTCCATTGTCCGGCATCCATATCGATTTCACCGCCCCCCATTTGTTCAGAGCATTACGCGGCCTGCCGATACAGCCGCCCTGCGCACTCGCGGGTCGGCTGCACCCAATTCCCGCCTTAGCCCAACGGATTTTCCGTTTCGTCCTCGCCCGGCTCGGTGGCAGTGCCGCCGCCCGTGGAAGCCTTCACGGCGCTGCGGTCGATGCTCAACTCTACCGCATTGGCGGCATCGCGCATCTTCTGCTTGGGGATGAAGACGATTTTCGGGGTTTTGAGGGCGTCATTCACCGTGACTTCCGCTGCCGAGTCCATCATCTTGGAGGGGACCACGAGGCGGAACGAGCCAAGCTCGGCCAGGTCAACGCTCATGCCCAGCGTCATGGCTTCGCACACCACGTTGGAGAGGCTGACGAGGGCGTTCTTCACGTCGCCTTCGGACAGCGAGGCCTCGCGCACGATGCGCTCGCTGAGCATCTTGTTCGTGAAATACTGTTCTGTCTTGGGCTGGGCGAAATACACCGTCTGCCCCTTGCGCGTGCCTATCGGCTGCACTTTCGATTTGATTTCAAACTGTCTCTGTTCATATCTTTAAATTATTACTTATCATCCATCTATGTGCTCCGACAGGCTGGAAAACAAGCGTCCCGCCCTTCTCCACGGTGGGGAGAGGGGCGGGACGAAATAACGGGTATATGTCTTGTTCGTATTATTTTTCGTTGTCAATATCAAGTGCCAAATACACGAAGATATTTGTGTCAATGAGATAGCGCATACTTACATAGGAATGTTGGCCGTTAACAATCAGACTGCCTTTCAGCCGCTATCCGCCGGGAAGGTATTTTGACAGGTCAAGCTATCTTTCCTGTAGTCAGTTCTTTTTCGAGGTATTCATAGACATACGCCGTGCTTTGCGTGTAAAGCCCCGTGCGCGGGTTGGACAAGCGGTCGTAGGTGTCTGATGTATAGAGCGTGCGCATAGCCTCTTCCAGACTCATACCCTGTTCTTCCATCAGCAGCAACACGATGTCCTTGGATATTTCTTCTATCATAAATGTCTCTTTCGTCATAGTGCTTCTGTTTTGGTTAAATAACGAACAGCCTTCTCTGTACCGAAAAAGTACTGCATTGTCTGGCCTTTCATATATTTCAGTTCTTCCAGGAACTTGTCCATATCAATCAATCCGGAGACAAAACGACGAATCTGATAACCTACCGCATCGTCGGCAATCGGTTCGATAACAATGTCGTAAGGATGTATCTGCATACGTGTGCGGTTACGCCGGTTCTTCAACACAAACTCCGCCCATTCCTTGCTGTAACTCTGAAATTCAAGTATGCGCAGGCTGTTGTCATCAAGGCAGCCTGTATCGAATTCGTAAGCATTCAGCGTGGGAACTCCCGTGCCCAACTGTTCGGTTTTCCGCTCTGCCAGCTCGCGGGCTTGTTCCTTGTCCGCCGATAGATAGAATCCGCATCCGAAGTCCTTGCCGACTTTGGAGAGGGAAAGGTCTATCCGTCCGATTTCCACGTTGGAGCCATGATACAATATCATACCAGCGCCCCTCCTTTCCGATGGCAATAAGCGGTGAGGTCTTCCACCACATCCTCAAACGGGAGGGTATGCTCCACGTTATAGAAACGGTTTACAAAGTCAAGCCCTTTGAAACGCTCCAAGTAGCGGTATGCTTGAGCATTGGTCAACGAATGCGCCGAAGCGAACTCGCTGATTACAGCAATGATATAGGCTATTTTAGCCTTGATTCCTTGGTCTATGTCCATTGTTCCCGGTCAGTTGGTTAATCGGGACAAAGATACATTTTCTCTCTCAAAAAACATTCTCTCCTCACACAAATCTTTCAAAGGATGTTCCCTTTTTTATTCATTCGTGCCACCCGAGGCCATGAGCCTCCGTTTATAGCCCGGCATCCATATCGATTTCACCGCCCCCCATTTGTTCAGAGCATTACGCGGCCTGCCGATACAGCCGCCCTGCGCACTCGCGGGTCGGCTGCACCCAATTCCCGCCTTAGCCCAACGGATTTTCCGTTTCGTCCTCGCCCGGCTCGGTGGCAGTGCCGCCGCCCGTGGAAGCCTTCACGGCGCTGCGGTCGATGCTCAACTCTACCGCATTGGCGGCATCGCGCATCTTCTGCTTGGGGATGAAGACGATTTTCGGGGTTTTGAGGGCGTCATTCACCGTGACTTCCGCTGCCGAGTCCATCATCTTGGAGGGGACCACGAGGCGGAACGAGCCAAGCTCGGCCAGGTCAACGCTCATGCCCAGCGTCATGGCTTCGCACACCACGTTGGAGAGGCTGACGAGGGCGTTCTTCACGTCGCCTTCGGACAGCGAGGCCTCGCGCACGATGCGCTCGCTGAGCATCTTGTTCGTGAAATACTGTTCTGTCTTGGGCTGGGCGAAATACACCGTCTGCCCCTTGCGCGTGCCTATCGGCTGCACTTTCGATTTGATTTCAAACTGTCTCTGTTCATATCTTTAAATTATTACTTATCATCCATCTATGTGCTCCGACAGGCTGGAAAACAAGCGTCCCGCCCTCCTCCACGGTGGGGAGAGGGGCGGGACGAAACGAATGGGTATATGTCTTGTATGTATTACTTTTCCGAAGAAAATAATAGGATAAAACGCAGAATAAAGCGAATTTGAGCATTCTCACTGACGGTCAGAGAGTTTGGCTTCGGGTGGCACAGAATGGCGCAAGGGCGTAAAACGGATTTAGGCGAATTGCAGCAACAGATGCACTTCCAAACCATTACCCGACACCGAATGCACATTTAACACTAATGGTCTCTATTTCTGCGTTCTGCGTAGGTTTACATTCTGCCTTTACAACTCCCATAAACTAATTTTGCACCAAACAAAAAGCAAGGATTATGAGGAGTACTTTCAAGACCATCTTCTATGTAAACGGAAGCAAGGAAAAGAACGGAATTGTCCCCATCATGGGACGGGTTACAATCAACGGGACTATC
>CALULT010000005.1 GCA_944321565.1 uncultured Paraprevotella sp.
GCACCATTGTTAAAGAAGTGTCTACTGACTTAGGTTATAAAACAAAAAAGTGTCTAGTGAAATCAGGAAAAGACAAGGGTAAGCTCCGGCTTGAAAGAAGATATACTGACTTGGCAAAGTAATATATCTTATTTGCCCAAGTCAGTTATCTTACTTGGCCAAGTAAGTATATCTCCTATTTAGTAAGCAAGTATCTTTTGGTAACCGGAAAGCATAAGCGTTTCCCCGGCAAGGCATGCTGTCGTGCCCTTGCCGGGGAAACACAAATCCTACTGATAGATGAGTTTTGTGGCGTATGCGCCATATCCCGTATAGGCTTTCAACAAGTAGAGGTGTCCTCGCCGGAGCGCCTTCGGGGCAAACTCGCCCCTGCCCTCCTCTTGCGTGGCATGGTTTACAGATTCGACAAGCTTGGCACTAATTATAATCAGGGGGCAATGCTTGCAATTTAAATCATTATTGCTATTTTTGTGCAGTAAAGATTTAAAATGCAAGCGTTATGGAAGATATTTATTCGCTATCAGATGCTCAAATCCAGAAAAAAATAGGAGAGAAACTTAAGGCTGCAAGGCTTAAGCAGAATATAACCCAAGATAGTTTGGCTGCATCATCATCGATGTCACGCTCATCGGTGCAGAAGATAGAAGCAGGCGAAATCAAGTCTTTTGATGCGTTTCTTCGTATATTGAGGACACTCGGCATGCTTGATGAACTTAGCCATCTATGCGAAGAGGAGCAGATGAGCCCAAGCGAATACTTTGAGATAGTAAATTCTGTAAAGAAAGGCAGAAGAAAGAGAGCTGCGGGAGTGATAAAGAAAGGGAAGGAGGAAGCGGAATGGTAGATGTAGCCAGAGTCAAGATGTTCGGCATGAATGTCGGAACATTCAGATGGGATAATGCCTATGACGTGGCACGTTTTGAATATGACGGGCAATTTGCCGGGAAGGGAATTGAGCCGTCTCCTTTGATGATGCCTGTGCGACAGGGACGTATCTACTCATTCGGGAATCTCAACAGGGATGTGTTTAAGGGACTGCCAGGCATGCTGGCCGATTCGCTCCCTGACACATACGGTCGTGCTTTGTTCGACAAATGGCTCACCTTGACTGGCAGGACGGTAAGTAATCCTGTTGAAACATTATGCTTCTTGGGGCAGCGTTGTATGGGGGCTTTGGAGTTTGAACCTGCAACTGGGCCGGTTGCAGCTGATATGAAACTTGAAATTGACTCATTGGTGGAAGTGGCGAAAGAAGCCCTCTCAAAAAAAGAGGGCTTCGGTACAAATTTAGATGTTGACAGGAAGACTGCTATTGCAGAAATTCTGCGCCTTGGCACATCCGCTGGCGGGCAAAGGGCAAAAGCGGTAATTGCATATAACAAAGAGACCGGAGAAGTGAGGTCGGGGCAAGTGCAGGCTCCTGAAGGATTTGATTACTATCTAATAAAACTGGATGGCGTGTCAGCGGAAGCCGGATTTAAAGAGACAGAGAATTTCGGAAGGCTTGAATACTCATTCTCGCAACTTGCCAAGGAATGCGGTATAGAAATGACCGATTGCTCTTTGATTGAAGAGAATGGCAGGGCGCACTTTTTGACGAAACGGTTCGACAGGACTAATGGCGGGAAAATCCACATGCAGACATTATGCGGAATGGCTCATTATGACTTCCATCTTCGCAGGGCATATTCATATGAACAAGCATTTAATGTCATGCGTCGCCTTCGTCTCCCATATTCGCAAGCCGAGGAGATGTTTCTTCGAATGGTGTTCAATGTCGTGATAAGGAATCAGGACGACCATACGAAAAACATATCATTTCTTATGGACAGGACTGGCAAATGGACATTGTCTCCGGCTTATGATTTGGGGTTTGCGTATAACCCTGAAGGTTTGTGGACAAATACACACCAAATGTCCATAAACGGCAAGTTTGACGATATCACAAGACAAGACCTTTTGACCTGTGCGGCAGCCAACAGCATCAAGAATGCGGCTGAGATTATCGATAAGGTTTGTGAGACAGCCTCCAGATGGCCTGAAACAGCCAAGAATTGCGGTGTACCTCAGGGGATGATTAATGCAAGGTTGTCATACATGTTATTGGATATATAGGAGTTAAGTATTCAAAACACGTAAGATGATATGGTTAATCAGAAATGGGAGATCGGCTTATCATGCCGCAAATAAACGATAGTCCATCAGAGATGAATTGCGAATATCCGCTTGCCAGTTCTTTTATGAACGCATTTCTTTTTGCAATTAAAGATGCCATCTGATTAATTTCCTATATCCCCGATACCCCTCGCTGACAGGTGATACGGGTCATAAGAAAAGTAAAAAGGGTACAAGGATTTTGGAGGGGTTTGTTTATCTTTGCATCCGGTAAAGTGTCGAAAAAGCTAACAGGACGATGCGGAAGAAAAGAGCAATGCAAGGATTGGTCGTGTGCATAGTATTCGTGGCCGTAGTTGCCGGCGCGGCGGCGTGGTTTCTCCACACGCCGGCTTTCGGGCGTTTGCCACAGGGCGAGCGGCTGGAACGCATCAAGCGGTCGCCCCATTTCCGGGACGGGGAGTTCCGGAACCTGTCGCCCACACGCTTGATGACTTCCGAAAAAAGCCGTTGGGAAGCGATGTGGGAGTTTGTGTTCAAAAAATCGCCTGAAGGATTACGCCCGGACAAGCCTTTGAACGCAGTGAAGACCGATTTACACAAGCTTGACCCACAGGAGGACTTATTGGTGTGGTTCGGCCATTCCTCTTATCTGTTGCAGATGGGCGGGAGGCGCGTCCTTGTGGATCCCGTGTTCTGCGGCGCGTCGCCGCTGTCTTTTGTCAACAAACCTTTTCCCGGCACCGACATTTACAGTCCGGGCGACATGCCGGACATTGACTGCCTGATTATCACGCATGACCATTGGGACCATTTGGATTACCGGACGGTGACACAGTTGAAAGGCCGGACACGCAAGGTCGTTTGTCCGCTGGGGGTGGGCGAACATTTCGAATATTGGGGCTTTGAGCCGTCCCGGATTGTGGAATTGGATTGGGACGAATCGGCAGCATTGGACAGCGGTTTCACGGTGCATTGCCTGCCCGCACGGCATTTTTCGGGTCGCGGCTTACGGTCGAACCGCACGTTGTGGGCTTCGTTCATGCTCGAAGCGGAAGGACGGACGGTGTTCGTGGGCGGTGATGGCGGCTATGGGGCACATTTCGCAGAAATCGCCCGTCGTTTTCCTCATATAGACTTGGCTGTTTTGGAAAACGGGCAATATAATGCCGACTGGCGTTACATCCACACGATGCCCAAATACTTGCCTGCGGAAGTCAAGGCTCTAAAACCCAAACATGTGCTCACGGTGCACCATTCCAAATACGCCTTAGCCCGCCACCGCTGGGAAGAGCCCCTCGAAAACGCCCGGCAGTTGGCCGAAACGGAAGATTCGGTGGACGTGTGGCAACCGGTTATCGGGGAAGTGGTGAGATGGACCGAAAGATGAAAATATGGATTCTTTAAAATAAACGCTTATGAAAAGATTTTTTGGAACATTGTTGTGCGCCGTGGCTTGCTTGTCGGCTTGGGCATGGAGCCAAGGCGCGGGTGCAGACGAGGCGAAGGAGCAAGACAAGACTCCGGCCAAAGTCTATTTTATAAAGGAAATCAACGCGCAAAATCTCTTGAAGGTTTATGATGCACTAGGCCGCCAGGCAACCGGAAAGGTAGCCGTGAAACTGTCCACGGGCGAACCGGGGAACAACAATTACCTCAATCCTCAGCTGATTAAAGATTTGGTGCAGAAAGTTGACGGAACCATCGTGGAATGCAATACGGCCTACGGCGGCGGACGTTCCAACACGGAAAGTCACCTGAAAGCGGCCAAAGACCACGGTTTCACCGACATCGCCCCTGTGGTCATCATGGACGCGGACGGGGAAACCGCGTTGCCGGTGAAAAACGGCAAACACCTGAAGTCCGACTATGTGGGCAAGGATTACCTGAACTATGATTTCACGCTCGTATTGTCCCACTTCAAGGGGCATCCGATGGCCGGATTCGGCGGTGCCATCAAGAACATTTCCATCGGCATCGCTTCTTCCGCAGGAAAGGCTTATATCCATTCGGCCGGCAAGACGAAAGACACCGGGAAAGTGTGGGGGCAGTTGCCGCAACAAGATGACTTTTTGGAAGCTATGGCCGAAGCAGCCAAGGCCGTGGCCGACCATTGCGGCAACAATATCTTGTACATTAGCGTGGCCAACAACCTTTCGGTGGACTGCGATTGTGTGGCCACGCCGGAAGACCCCCAAATGGGTGACATCGGCATCTTGGCCTCGCTCGACCCCGTGGCACTGGACAAAGCCTGCATTGATTTGGTGCGCGCGTCGGAAGATCATGGCAAGGTGCATCTCATTGAGCGCATTGACTCCCGGCACGGTATGCACGTGTTGGATTATGCCGAGCAAATCGGGCTGGGTTGCCTGCAATACGAGTTGGTGGAACTGAAATAAGACACGGCTTCTTTTTCGAAGCCAACAACACGCATGAAGAAATCCGGCACCGTAAGATACCGGATTTCTTTATGTTTCCTGATCTGGAAAACTTTTAGAAACGGTCTTGAATTCATCCCAAAGCACACACGAAAAACGAGTACATCAAGCGAAGAAAAAACTTTTTGTAGAAATTCAAAACAGTTTCTAAGCATAAGAGCCTTGTTTGCCCCATTTCCCGGATTCCATATATGACATCCATAATTTGTTTACCCAATGAATCTCATTTTCAAGACATGCATACGGATTATCATCACATTGCAGGGCAATGTTTTATCCAACGTGCATAAAAATGAGAGGAAATGGCCGATAGCTGCTTTTTTTTTCTTAACTTTGTCCGAATCATGTGCCGGCACTCCCGGCTTCACAAAGAATCACGGACAATGAACGTCATCGACTTGATACAACGACACAAAGGAACAGCCTTCTCGTTTGAGGTACTCCCCCCGCTCAAGGGGACAGGTACAGAACGGCTGTTTCACACCATTGACACCTTGCGGGATTTCTCACCCGCCTACATCAACATCACAAACCATCGGAGCGAATATGTCTATCGCGACCTTGCGGGCGGCACCGTAGAACGCCTGCGCATCCGCCGCCGCCCCGGCACAATTGCCGTGGCCGCAGCCATCCAGCAACGTTATGACATACACGTAGTGCCACACGTACTCTGCAGCGGCTATACCCGCGAAGACACGGAATACATGTTGCTTGACCTGCAGTTCCTCGGACTGACGGACTTGCTTGTCCTGCGCGGCGACAAGGCCAAGGAAGACATGGCATTTCGCCCCACCGGCGACGGACACTCACACGCCACGGAACTCATCGGACAAATCAACCGCTTCAATGAAGGCTTCTTCATTGACGGATCTCCCATCAAATCGCCAGGTACGCCGTTCGCTTTCGGTGTGGCATGCTACCCGGAAAAGCATGAGGAGGCTCCCAACCCGGAAGCCGACCTGACCGTACTGAAACAAAAAGCCGACTTGGGCGCACAATATGCCGTAACCCAGTTGTTCTACGACAACGAAAAATATTTCGATTTCGTGCGGCGAGCACACGACGCGGGCATCAACATCCCCATCATACCCGGCATCAAACCTTTGGCCAAGCTATCGCAACTTACCGTGGTACCCCGCACGTTCCATTGCGACTTGCCCCAACCCTTGGCACTTGAGCTCCAAAAATGCAAAACGGATGAAGAAGTAAAACATGTGGGGATTGAATGGGCTGTGGCACAATGTCGCGAACTGATGGCGCATGGCGTACCAGGCATTCATTTCTATACCGTGTCTGCAGTAGAAAGCATACGGGATATAGCCCGACAAATTTATTAACCAACCCATGTTCAGCCAGGTAACCGGACAGACAAACATCGCATCCTTCCTCATCCGTGAGACAAAGGAAGGACGTGTGCCCCATGCCCTGCTCTTCCGTGGTCCGGCGGGAAGCGGAAAGTTGGCCTTGGCTGTGTCCTTCGCACAATACCTGCTGTGCCGCCAACCAGATGTGAGCGATGCCTGCGGGACATGTCCCTCTTGCCGCCTTTCCACACACTTCGCCCATCCCGACCTGCATTTCGTATTTCCCATCATCCGCTACAAATCAGCGGAAAGTAGCGTGTGTGACGTTTATATGGAAACATGGCGCAAACGTTTGGAGAGCGGCTTGTACTTCGACATGGAAGACTGGATGGCCGACATGAAGGCAGAAAACCAACAGCCTCTCATTTATGCTGCAGAAGCCGCACAAATCCAACGCAAATTGGCCATGAAAGCCGCCATGGGCGGTCGGAAAGTGATGGTCTTGTGGTTACCTGAAAAGATGAACGCCGAATGCGCCAACAAGCTGCTCAAACTTATCGAAGAGCCACCGACCGGGACTCATTTCCTGCTCGTCAGCAACGAACCGGACAAGATACTGCCCACCATTCTGAGCAGGAGCCAATGCATTGACGTGAAAGGAGTCGCACAAGATGTCATGGCGGAAGCCTTGGCACACCTTCATCCAGAATGCGACGCGACAGGCATCGCGCGGACAGCACGTGGCAGTTTCACTGCCGCACTGAAAGCCCTTGACACCAGCCGAGACCAAGCCCTCTTCCTAGACCTCTTCATCCTACTCATGCGACTGAGCTACCAAAGGAAAATCAAAGAAATGCGCGCATGGAGCGAACAAATGGCCGCCATGGGACGCGAACGGCAAAAAGACTTCCTGGCCTATTGCCAGCGGCTGGTGAGAGAAAATTTCATGTACAACTTCCACCTTCCCACGCTAAACTACATGACAGCGCAGGAGGCGGATTTCGCCAAAAACTTCGCCCGCTTTGTCAACGAACGCAACGTTGTGGGCATCATGAACGAATTGGAACTCGCGCAGCGTGACATCGGGCAAAACGTGAACCCGAAATTCGTGTTTTTCGACTTTGCTCTTAAAATGATCGTGCTGCTCATACAATAACCAAACATCATACGCAAAATGGACGAACAATTCAAACTCGGCGGCCTCGGCCGGGGGCTTTGCGCCAAAGGCTGTGGCCGGCAAGATAAACAACTGAACACCTACGACTACTTGGCCGATATCCCAGGAGGCGAGGATGCCACCGACTTGGTGGAAGTGCAATTCAAAAATACCCGTAAAGGATATTACCGCAACACCAACCATCTGCCACTCGAAAAGGGCGACACCGTGGCCGTGGAAGCCAGCCCGGGACACGACATCGGCGTGGTCACCCTCACCGGAAGGCTTGTTCCCCTGCAAATCAAAAAGGCCAACCTCAAATCGGAACAAGAAATTAAACGGATTTATAGAAAGGCCAAACCCGCAGACATCGAGAAATACGAGGAAGCCAAGAGCCGGGAACACGACACTATGATACGTGCCCGCCAAATTGCCAAAGACTTGGGCCTGCAAATGAAAATCGGCGACGTGGAATATCAAGGCGACGGCGGCAAAGCCATCTTCTATTACATCGCTGATGGACGTGTGGATTTCCGCCAGCTCATCAAAGTGCTTGCCGAAGCTTTCCGCGTACGTATCGAGATGAAACAAATCGGTGCACGTCAAGAAGCCGGACGCATCGGTGGCATCGGCCCCTGTGGACGGGAAATGTGCTGCGCCACATGGATGAAAAACTTTGTTTCTGTATCGACCAGTGCAGCACGTTACCAAGACATTAGTCTTAACCCGCAAAAGCTGGCCGGACAATGCGCCAAACTGAAATGTTGCATGAACTATGAAGTAGATACCTATGTGGAAGCCGGAAAACGCTTGCCCAGCAAAGAAATCACTTTGCAAACCATGGATGCCGAGTACTTCTTCTTCAAAGCCGACATCTTGGCCGGACTCGTCACCTATTCCACTGACAAACACGTGGCCGCCAACTTAGTCACCTTGACTGCCGCACGTGCTTTCGAAGTCATCAACATGAACCGCAAGGGAGAAAAACCCGAAAAATTGGATACTGGTACGGCAATATCCGTCAGACCTTCGGATCTTGTGGAACAAGAAAGCCTGACCCGATTCGACAAACGCAAAAAGAACAAAAAGCGCAAGGACAAAGACAACCGGAACATCAACGCAGCCCGCAAGAACAATGGCGGAGGTGAAACCACCGTAGCCAATGAAAAAGGAGACAAAGGCAACAAAGAACGTCGCGGCAAGGAACGTGAACGGAACAAAGACGGAAAACAGAGCGAGAAACAGGAAAACAAAGACAACCGCAACAACAAGGAACGCCACAAACCTGACAACAGGAAGAAGCATCCAAACGCGCCACAGGCTAACAAGCAAGCCCAACCGGCACAACCTGTGCAACAAGCAAGAACTGACTCCGGAAGCCCAAACGAATGACATCCCTGAAAGACATCACCCACAGCCTGATTCTCACGGCAGGACTTCTTGTCCTGCCGCTTTCGGGTTGCGACACCAACACTGTGTCCCACCATTACTGCCACATACCACCAGAAGGATGGAGGCGCAACGACACAGTGTACCTCCACACGGACACCTTGCAACAGGACGGCACTTACCAACTCAGTATCGGGTTGCGCTGCAACGACAAGTACCCATACAAAAGTATTTGGGTTGTCATTGAGAATTACTTCTCCCCTCCCCTTCTCGCATGGCACGACACAGTGGAATGCCAATTGGTTGACTCGCTCAACCGCATGCAACGTGGCATCCGCGTTTACCAATATGACATCCCTGCCAGCAGACGGCAACTCCATAAGGGACAGGCCGGCCAAATCCGTATTTGGCACTACATGCGACAGGAAAACCTTCCGGGTATCATGGATGTCGGCATCCGCATCCAACGTACTCAATAAAAGAGAACCTCACGAATTACGCCGCGTAAGGTTGCGCCCCGCATCAATCCGCAAAAACACAAACAACAGAATCGTAAATCCCCAAAGGGACGAACCGCCATAGCTGAAGAAAGGCAAAGGAATGCCGATAACCGGTGTCAGCCCCAACACCATCCCCACATTAATAAACACATGGAAGAGGAACACGCTCATGACCCCATAGCCATAAATGCGGCCGAAAGCGTAAGGTTGCCGCTCTGCCAAATGAATAAGCCGCAACACCAACATAAGGAACAGCAACAACACCCCGGCAGCTCCCCAAAAACCTTCTTCCTCACCCACCGTACAAAAAATGAAGTCCGTGTCCTGCTCAGGCACATATTTCAGCTTCGTCTGCGTCCCATTCAAGAAACCTTTCCCACGCAAACCACCCGAACCGATGGCAATCTTCGCCTGATTGACATTGTATCCGGCACCCGCAGGGTCATCCTCCAATCCCAACAAAACATTAATACGCACCCGCTGATGTTCTTCCAACACATGATTCAACACATAGTCAGCGGAATAAAAGAATCCTATTGACCCTACTGCGAACAAGGCTATATAGAAATAGTGCAAGATGCGTTCACGCAAAGCCATGTAACACAAATAAACCACCATTCCAATGCAAACAGCCAACATCACCCATTTCACATTAAATGGAATCACCCACCAAGAAAAACCTAACACCAGCAACACCAACCCTCCGCCATAAACCAATATATTGCGAGCCACAAGCGACCGGCCACAATAAACCCGCACCATACCAACCGTAAACAGTATGACCATTGCCAACACAAGGAACTCGCCCACGCTCGTGGGGACATACCCCATCATGGTGTGTTCGAAACGGACTCCCACCACGAAATAGGCCACCGCCGACACGCCTGCAAAAAGCACGGAACCGGGCATCCCTTCACGGTAAAGCACTAAAAAGAAAGCCAAATAAACCAAGGCAGACCCCGTCTCACGCTGCAAAATAATCAGCACTACGGGCACAAGTATCAAAGCCAGCGTGACCAAGAAATCTTTCCAACGGGATATGTTATAGCCATACGAAGACATGAACTTGGCCAAAGCCAAAGCCGTGGCACACTTGGCGAACTCGGCTGATTGGAAACTGAACGGCCCCACCTTAATCCAAGAATGCGAGCCCTTAATATCAGGAGCCAAGAATGGGGTGACAAACAACAACAACAAAAGAAAGGCATAGATAAAATAAGCAAACGTCTCATAAATCCGGTCGCTCAGCAACAATAGCACAAACCCCAATCCAAACGACGTGGCAATCCATATAATCTGCATACCTGAACGCGCCTCGAAGGAGAAGATATCCCCTTCTTGGTCGAAATCGTAGCTCGCCCCGCAGATGCTGATCCAACCGAATGCAAGCAAAGCCACGTAAATCAAGATAGTCCACCAATCCAAGGAACGCCACACGCCCTTCTCTTTCTCATCTGTCAGCCGTTCCATAATCAATATGCCTTTTTTGGTACATCTCCGCTTTTTCCTCACTTTCCGGAGACAACTTTCCATTCAAATATTGCTCCATCATCAACGCACCGAGAGGAACCCCATAGTCTGCCCCCCAACCGCCATTTTCCACATACACGGCAATGGCAATCTTAGGGTCATTCATCGGAGCGAATCCCATAAACACGGAATGGTCGTGCCCACGGTTTTGTGCCGTACCAGTCTTCCCGCACACCTCAATCCCAGGAAGATTGGCCTTGCGGCACGTACCCGAAAGCACCGCACGGCGCATACCTTCCACCACCGTTTCATAATGCCGCCGTTCCACCATCGTGTAACGCCGCCGCGTGTAAAGTGTGTCCAGCGTTTCACCTTGAATCTGCTTCACTACATGAGGCGTGATGAAATATCCCCTGTTGGCAATAGTAGCCCCCAGGTTGGCTATCTGCAAGGGAGTGGCGTTGACCTCACCCTGACCGATGGAAATACTGATGACCGTCAATCCGTTCCAAGAGCCACGATAAGCCTTGTCGTAGAATTGCGCATTCGGAATCAACCCGCGTTTCTCTCCCGGGATGTCAATCCCCAACCTGTAACCGAAACCCATAGACACCATATAATCCTTCCATCTCGTCATGGCTTCTTGTACATCCTTGTATTTCTTCCTGTTGCTAAACATGTAATACAACCCCCAGCAGAAATAGGCATTACAGGAAGTCCCGATGGCCGGAACCAGCTTTGCCGGCGAGGCATGGCCATGGCATCCCACCTTCAATCCTCTATATATGAAACCATGATGACAAGGAAATGCCGTCTCGGGCGTGATAATACCTTCCTGCAGGAACGTCAGGGCTTGGGTCGTCTTGAATGTCGAACCGGGCGGGAATTGCCCCATAATGGCCCGGTTCAACAAAGGCTTCATGGGGTCACGTGTCATTTTGAGATGGTTCTTCCCTCGTTGCCGTCCCACCATGATGCGCGGGTCGTATGTGGGAGCCGACACCATACACAGGATTTCTCCCGTAGCAGGTTCTATGGCTACGATGCTGCCCAACTTGCCTTCCATCAAACGTTCGCCTAAGGCCTGCAGGTCGCGGTCGAGCCCCAATGTGAGATTCTTCCCCGGCACAGGCCTCGTGTCCAGTTTCCCATCCCTGTATCGTCCTTTGATGCGGCCACGGGCGTCGCGCAAAAGGATTTGTGTCCCCTTCTCGCCACGCAACTGTTTCTCATAAGCCCGCTCCACGCCTTGCTTCCCGATAAAATCACCATTTTGGTAATAATCATCTTCCTCCACATCGGCAGGAGAAACTTCACCTATATCGCCCAACAACAAAGCCGCATGGGGCGATTGATACTGGCGAATAGAACGCCGCTGCACATAAAAGCCATGAAAACGGAACAGTTTCTCTTGGAACACACAGAACTCTTCGGAAGAAAGTTGGCTCATGAACAGTTGCTGTGTGTAACGCGAATAACCTGGATTATGACGTCGATCCTTGATTTCAGCCATACGCTTGACATAGTACTCCTTCGTAATGCCCAAGCTCTCGCACAAATCAAGCGTATCCACCCCCTCTTGTTCGGACATGACAACCATAATGTCATAAGACGGCTGATTATAAACCAGCAAATGGCCGTGGCGGTCGGTAATAACCCCGCGCGAAGGATACTGCACCCGCTTCAGCAAGGCATTGGAATCGGCATTCTTCTTGTAGTCATCGCTCATAATCTGCAAAGCAAACAAGCGGACAATGTAAATCAGCACGATGACCACCGCCACCCCGCCAATCACATATTTCCGTTTTTCCAAGTCGTACTTACCCGCCATGAACCGTGTCCCTATTTTTCTTTCCTTGCAAACGACCCAACACCAAAACCAGCATCAACGTCAACGCGCTGCTACCCACATAAGCAATCAACATGTCTATCGGATTGAAAAACGAAAAGAGCTCGAACAGCAACATCGCCGCCTGATGACATAAAACCAACGAAGTGACATAGCCGACATATTTCCAACGCCCCAACGTGCGATAAGTAGGCGCAAGACCTTCCCCTCCGTCTTTCGGGGTGAACAAACGCAACAAAACCGGTGCGCACAAAGCCGTGAATGTCATGGAAGCCGCCCCCAATCCTGGCGTAGCGGTGAAGATGTCGGCAACCAACCCCACGAAAAAGCCCCATAGCAACCACTCGCTACGCGAGGCCTCCAATGAAAAAAGACAAAACACATAGACATAAACGACAGGAGTAGCATACCCCCACAGATGGACATGGTTGAATACCAACACCTGAAGGGCAACCAAAGCCAAAGCCCACCCCAAACGGTTAAAAACATTTTGTGCCATGCGTGTTTACTCCTCTATTTTTCGAACGCCACCTGACGTTGCAAGCTGTCTATCTCCACCCGGTTGGGAGACGTCAGCACACAAACCTCCCGCAAACGGGCAAAATCCGTCCCAAGATTCACCTTTAGCCTATAAGAAAGACCATCCTCGGAGTTCTCTATCTCTTTCACCCGCCCCACAAAAATCCCGGCGGGAAACACAGCCGAAAAACCACTCGTTTCCACCGTCATGCCTTCTTTTAAACGGGCATGGCGCGGAATGTCCACCAACGAAGCATAAAGAGGATGGCGACCGTCCCACTGCAAATACCCAAAATAGTCTGTCCCTCGTAACCGGCAGCTCAAATTCGACTTGCCGTTCAACAGGGGCATGACAATGGCATAATGTGGCGACGTGAGATAAACGATGCCCACTACGCCCGTGCCACATACTACCCCCATTTCAGGACGCACCCCGTCAGCCTCTCCCTTGTTGATGGTCAAATAATTGTCACGTCTGCTCCATGAGCCGTTCACAACCTCGGCCTCAACCAGCCCGAAACCGTCCAGGAGCTTTTCCTGCCGCCTTTCAGTGTAAGTGGAATCATGCGTGGCACGGACTAACAAGCCAGTGAGTTTTTTCACCTGCTGTTCAAGCATAATGTTACGACGTGTCAGTTCCCTGTTGCGTTCACCCAATGTCATATAAGCCCACGCATCCGACTCCCATTCCAATATTTTTCCCGAAACCGTATTGGCCGCAGTGAACCACACGCTTCCCTGATAGAAATTGAAGCGAAACAACAAGCACAAACTGGTTCCTTCCAAAAGAATGAAAAGGAACCAGTAACTATACTTTTTCAAAAAATCCAGCAAGCCTCGCACAACTTATCCTCCCCCGCGTGCTTACATCAGGAAAGAGAAGTTGTTCACGTTCTTCAGGGCGATGCCCGTCCCTTTAGCCACACTGTGCAACGGGTCATCGGCAATGTGGAAAGGAATGTTGATTTTGTCCGTCAAACGTTTGTCCAAACCACGCAACAACGCACCTCCCCCCGTCAGGTAAATCCCGTTATGGACAATATCTGCATACAGCTCGGGCGGCGTGTTTTCCAGCGCGCTCAATACAGCTGTTTCGATTCGCGCGATGGATTTCTCCATGCAGTGGGCCACTTCCTGGTAGCACACCGGCACCTTCATCGGCAAGGCCGTGATGCGGTTCGGACCATCCACGACGTAATCCTCGGGCGCATCCTCGCCCAGTTCCGTCAACGCCGCACCCACATGTATCTTGATACGCTCGGCCATGCGCTCGCTCACCTTCACGTTGTGTTGCCGGCTCATATATTCCTGTATGTCCGCCGTCAACGCGTCACCGGCCAAACGAATAGAATTATTCGACACGATACCCCCCAGTGAAATCACAGCAATTTCCGTAGAACCGCCACCGATATCGACTATCATGTTGCCCTCGGGAGCCTCCACGTCAATGCCCATACCGATGGCCGCAGCCATCGGTTCATAAATGAGGTACACGTCACGTCCTCCTGCATGCTCCGCCGAGTCGCGCACAGCACGCAATTCCACTTCAGTAGAACCGGAAGGAACGCCGATGACCATTCTGAGCGACGGCGAAAACAAACGGCTACCCGTATGAACCATACGGATAAGCCCACGTATCATCTGTTCGCAAGCATAGAAATCGGCAATCACGCCCTCGCGCAACGGGCGCACCGTACGGATGTTCTCATGCGTCTTCTCGTACATCAGCTTAGCCCGTTCGCCCACGGCAATCATCTTGTCCGTCCGCTTGTCTAAAGCCACCACCGACGGCTCGTCCACCACGATTTTCCCTCCGCTGGTGATGATGGTGTTCGCCGTCCCCAAGTCCATGGCTATTTCTTGGGTGAATGAAAAGAATCCCATTGTCTTCGATTTATCCTGTTTGATAAGTATTTCCAAACCTCCCCTGCCCCGTCGCACGGGAGAACGCCTCTCTTCTTTTTACTCTTTTCCTTCAAAATAAGCATGTATAGCCGTGTCGTAATGGCTGCTCACGCCAAAAGCCCGAGTAGCAAACCACCGGCGGTCTTCCACATCCGTCTGTGCCCCTTTCTGGTTCAGCAAGTCCAGCAACGGCTGGTATTCAGCTTTGCTCGGCACGATGACCACATCCTTGAAGTTTTTGGCTCCGGCACGGATGAGCGAAATGCCGCCTATGTCGATTTTCTCTATGATATCAGCCTCGGAAGCCCCGCTGGCCACCGTGTCCTCGAACGGATACAAATCCACGATGACCAAATCTATTTCGGGAATGTCGTATTGCTTCATCTGTGCTTCGTCTTCCGCCAAGCCGCGACGTCCCAGGATGCCGCCGAATATTTTGGGATGGAGAGTCTTCACGCGCCCACCCAAAATGGACGGATAAGTGGTCACTTCCTCCACGGCCTGACAGGGATAGCCCAATCCTTCTATAAACTTCTGTGTACCACCGGTGGAAAGGAATTTCACGCCTTCTTCATGCAATTTCTTCAGCAACGCGTCCAAACCGTCTTTATGAAATACGGACACCAACGCCGTCTTGATTTTCTTAGTCTCAGCCATAGTCTTACTCCTAATTTACAATTTAAAGTGCAAAGATAATGCAAACCGAGCGCAGGACAAAACAAATCTATTTGTTTTTCATGCCGAGGTGAAGCTTATCTTCTACAAAGATAATGCAAACCGAGCGCAGGACAAAACAATTCTATTTATTTTTCATGCGGAGGTGAAGCCTATCTTATCAAAAATACGAATCTACACCATGTCCATTGGCCTTTAGCTACTTAAAAACTTTGCTTTCCGCAAAATTTCATGTGGACAGACATGCCAAGCCCGCCTTCATCGCCCCGCCTTCAGGCTATCCCCATCAAGTGCAACAGCACAGGCGTGAACAACGCTGTAAGCAAACCATTCAGAATCAACCCGAGGCTGGCATACGCCCCATAAATGTGCCCGTATTCCATGGCGCGCGAAGTGCCCACGGCATGCGATGCCGTACCCATACTAAGGCTTTGGGCAATGGAACTCCGCACATGTCCCACCTCAAGTATCTTGAATCCGAACACGGCTCCGAACAGCCCCACCAACACCACGATAGCCGCAGTAAGCGAGGGAATGCCCTGCAATGACGCGGACACCTCCATTGCAATAGGCGTGGTAACAGATTTAGGTGCCAACGAGATAATCACTGCATCCGACGCACCCATCCACTTCGCCGTAAATACCACGGAAACAATGCCGACAAAACATCCTGTCAATTGGGAAACCAACAACGGCACCAACTGGCGGCGAATGCTCTTCAACTGCAAATAAAGAGGTACGCCCAAAGCCACAATAGCCGGCTTAAGCCAAAAATCAATAATGGACGCGCTCTCGGCATACGATGAATAAGGCATACCCGTCAACTTAAGAAAACCCATCAAAAAAAGGATTGACAACAAAATAGGATTGAGCACCACCCATCCCGTGCGCGCCTGCAAACGTTTAGCCGCAAAGAAAACAGCAAACGTAAGGGCGATGAGAAAAAAATCACTTTCTAAATATTCCATGTTTCCTTACCCATTGATGTACGTGTCCCGTGACAATCAAAACCAACACCGTGCTGACTACCGTGGCCGTGACAATCGGCCAAAACTCCGCTGCAATCACATCGAAATAAAGCATTAACGCCACACCGGGCGGAACAAAGAAAAAGCCCATGTTCCCCACCAAGAAGTCCGAAATCCCCTTCACCCAACGCAGCTTCACCCAACCCAACTGCAAAAAAGCCGTCAAGAGAAGCATGCCGATGATGCTGCCCGGCAATTTCACCCCCGTAGCCCACACCACGAAGTCGCCCAACGCCAGGCAACCGAACAAGACCGTACACTGTTTGACCATCACTAAATCTCTTTACCTGTAAAAACGCTGCAAAGTTAAGGCTTTCCAACAAAACAGCCAACAAGAAAAGAAATAGATTTTGTGACAGATTTGACATATCTGTTTCCATGCCCTACTATAAAGCAAAAGAAAAGCCTAGGCAAAAGCGACAGCCAAAAGGATTTATCACTAACTTTGACCCCAAGAACTTAATCTATCTTTCATCAAATGCAAAGGAAACTATTATCTCTCTGCGTCGCGTTGCTATTCAGCATAGCCGCCATGGCGCAAAACGGCAAAGCCAAGTATGTGTTCTATTTCATCGGCGACGGAATGGGCGTAAACCAGGTAAATGGAACAGAAACCTATTTGGCTGCAATGGAAGGGCGCATCGGCACAAGCCCACTCTGTTTCGCCCAATTCCCTCATGTGGGACTCGTCACTACCTTCTCTGGCACAAACGGCGTGACCGACTCGGCAGCCGGAGGCACTGCATTGGCCACAGGCCATAAAACGAAAAACGGAACCATCGGCATGGAAACCGACCTGAGCACTAAAGTCAAAAGCATTGCAGAAAAAGCAAAAGCCGAAGGAAAAGCCGTAGGCATCGCCACCAGCGTGTCAGTGGACCATGCCACACCGGCCTCATTCTACGCCCACGTGAAAGACCGAGGCATGTATTATCAGATTGGCAAAGACCTCATCGCTGCGGATTTCGACTTCTATGCCGGTTCCGACTTCCTGCAACCCAAAGGAGAGAATGGAGAAAAAGACCTCTATACCCAATGCCAAGAAGCCGGATACGCCATTGCCCGCGGACATGCAGACTATCGCAAAAAAGCCCGCAAGGCAGAAAAAATGCTCTTGCTGCAGCCCGAAGCGGCCAGCAAACAAGATAACACTGCCATTCCATACGCCATAGACCGCGGTTCAAACGACCTGACCCTGCAAGACATCACACGGGCTGCCATCCACTTCCTCAGCCAAAAAGAAAACGGATTCTTCCTCATGGTGGAAGGCGGGAAAATAGACTGGGCCTGCCACAGTAACGATGCGGCGACCTTGTTCCGCGAAGTCATAGACATGGACGAAGCCGTGCAAGTGGCATACGAGTTTTATGAACAACATCCCGATGAAACGCTCATCATCATCACTGCCGACCACGAAACAGGCGGCATCGTGCTGGGCACAGGCGAATATGAACTTCACACAGACCTGCTGAAATACCAGCGGCAAAGTGCTGAAGCCTTCAGCCGGATGCTAGCCATGCAACACCAAAAAGAAGGAAAAGGATTCACTTGGGACTTCGTGCGCGGGCAACTGGAAGAGAACTTCGGATTTTGGAAACACATTGACTTGAACGAAAAGGAAACCGCCGAACTGGAACAGGCTTACAAGGATTTCTGCGAGGGAGTGGCCAAAGACAATAAGACTCTCTATGCCAGCGAAAACATCATAGCAGCTACCGCCCGGAAAATCATGGCCCGGAAAGCAATGGTCGGTTGGGTAAGCGACGGACATTCCAACGGTTACGTCCCCGTGTTTGCCATCGGCACAGGAGCTGAAAACTTCGACGGACGCATTGACAACACGGAAATCCCCAAGAGAATCGCACAGATAGCCGGATACGGTGAATAAAAGCGCACTTCTTTCGCACTATTCGTCGAAATTCACATAGGGCTGCAGACGTTCCAAATCTGACGGGGAAAACTCCTCGTAGAGCGAGAGCGTCTGCAGTCTTTTTATGGGACCGAACTTTCGACGGTGTTCCACGATGACGCGACCCTGATAGAAATCCAAATAAGGGTGCCTACGCAGTTCGTTGACCGACATGCGGTTGACATACAACTGTTGTGTCGCGCCCGGAGCCACCGTGAACCAATGGCGGAGTGTGTCGGGAAGCCCTTCGACCTCGGCCAACTGCTCCACCGTGACAAATCCACCCAAACGCTCCCGGTAATTCACAATCTGCCGGGCACGGTAGGAACCTATTCCCGGAACTTTCTTCAACATGGATGTGTCCGCCGCATTCAAATCCACCTGCATTCCCGCTGCGAGCTTCTCCTGGCGGGGACGGACAGCCAAGCTGTCGCGCTTGGGCATCCCATGCGGATAAAGGTCGGACATCAACCTGAACTCATCGGCAATGCGGATGTAAGGGCGCAAACGGTCGTAATCCCCTTTCGTCAATCCATACAAACCGGCGAAATCCTCTGGGCGGTGATAACGTCCCCCGCGCGCGCGATACTTATATATATTACGCACCTGCCATGGCGACAATCCCAGCCGGAGCAACATCGTGGAATCAGCCGTGTTGGGGTCGAAAAAGAATGTTTCCACCACCCGTTCCTCAGGTTGCCGGAACGAGACGGAAGAAGAATGCACCTGCGGAGTGTCGGCCTGCAAACTGTCCACAAAAGCGGCATACTTAGCCTCTACCCCACCCTTCTCTGGGTTTATAGCCTCCTGTGCACCAAACTTCCAGAAAAACAAAGCGGACAACACAAAGCCCAACAACACCCCCGAAAGCAAAAGCAACACCCGGCGGTCGGCCTTGGAAAAATAAAAGAACTCACGCCATCCACGTCCCATGAAGGCTATCAGATAAGTTCGTGTATGAAAATAGCGGCAATGCTAATGGGAGCCACGTATTTCAGCAAGAACACATAGAACTTAAAGAACGGCATCTTCAACTTCCCACCGTTTGTCACCTCCTCCCACACGATGCGGCGGTCGAGCCACCAGCCCGTGAAAATAGCAATGAACATCCCGCCCAACGGCAACATCAGTTTGGCCGTCAGGAAATCGCTAAGGGCGAACAACGTCATGTCCCACAAACGGACCTCTGACAACAGGCCGAAAGACAAGGCACAACACACGCCTAATGCCGAGCAGACACCGGTCACAATCCATGCCGCGCGGGTACGCCCGAACTTGAAACGTTCGTGCAAATAGGCCGTCGCGACCTCATGCAATGAAATAGTGGAAGTCAAAGTCGCCAATACCAAAAGCACATAAAACATCAGCGAGAAGACATACCCCAGCCATGGCATCCCGGAAAAAACAAGATGGAACACGTTGGGCAAAGTCACAAACAACAATCCCGGCCCGGCATCGACCGAAAGCCCCGGCACGGAAAACACTGCCGGAAAAATAACAAAACCAGCAAGGACAGCCACGCAAGTGTTAATCAACGCCACGCTACCTGCCGTTTTCATCAGATTGGCATCTTTGGTGAAATAAGAAGCGTACGTACACATGCAACCCATGCCGACACTCATGGAAAAGAAAGTCTGCCCCATGGCATCCAACACGACCTTCCCCGTGATCTTACTGAAGTCGGGCTTCAAAAGGAATGTCAACCCCTTGGCCGTACCGGGAAGAGACAACGAGCAAACCACTAACACACAAAGAATCAAAAACAACATGGGCATCATCACCTTCGAACAACGCTCAATGCCATCCTTCACGCCGCGCACAATGATGATGTGTGTCATCAAGATGAACAAGAACATGTAAATCACCGGCCACCAAGGATCACTGACGAAATCATTGAAATAGGCCGTGTAATCCTTTGCCCCAAGGAAAGTCCCCGCCACGGAAGCCACCGTGTATTCCAACGTCCAGCCGGCCACCACGCCATAATAGCCCAGTATGAGGAAAGCCGCCAACACGCCCATCAACCCGACCCACTTCCACTGCGTTCCGGGAGCCAACACCTGGTAGGCCTGCCCTGTGTTGGCCCGCGAACGACGGCCGATAAGAAACTCCGCCACCATCACAGGAACACCAAGAAACAACACACAGACGATATACAACAGGATAAACGCAGCCCCGCCGTCTTCTCCCGCCAGATAAGGAAAACGCCAAATATTACCTAATCCCACGGCCGAACCCGCAGAAGCCATGATGATACCTATCTTACTGCCAAAACTCGCTCTTTCGTTTGCCATACTTGCTTTTTATTAAAAAACATCATAAGACAAGCAAAAGTACAAAAAAAGAATTATTTTCGCAGTGAAAATAATAAATATATGAATAAAAACATCATGAAAAGGCTGAAACATTACCCCTTCACACTGCTCTTAGTCGCCGCCGTCTGGTATCTCTCGCTGTTCACGCCCCCTAAGACACAACTAGACGACGTGCAATTCATTGACAAATGGGCACACCTGCTCATGTACGGTTCGCTAACGTTCGTCCTGTGGTGGGAAGACAGCCGCACACGCAAGACGCCAACCACATGGAAACGCGCGACCCTCCTTTTCCTATACCCCGTGGCCATGGGCGGACTCGTGGAATTGGCACAGGCCTACTGCACGACCAACCGTAGCGGCGACTGGCTGGACTTCGCCGCCAACGCCACCGGATGCCTCATCGGCCTCGGAATCGGACGTGCCATAGAACATCTGAAAAAAGGCCGCCAGCACCCCCGCTGACAGCCTTTCTGTTTTCCATGTCCTAGAAATCCGCTAACCGTCTTTCCAAAGTTTGTAAGGATAAGCCCTGAGATGGGAGTTATAATAACGCCGGTCGCCCGTCACTTCACGCCCGATGAAACCAGGCTTCTCGAAAGCTTCGTCCTCGGCCGAAAGCTCTACTTCGGCCATCACCAGCCCTTCGTTGTCGCCATAAAACTCATCCACTTCAAACACATGCTTCCCCGAACGCACAAGATAGCGCGTCTTATCTACAATGCCAGGCTCGCACAGCTTCATCAGGTCTTCCGCGTCCCGCACGGACACTTCTGTCTCAAACTCGTAACGCGAAATGCCGGCGGCATCCGAAGGCCCCTTGATGGTGAGATAGCCCTTGTCGTCACGGATGCGCACACGCACCGTACATCGTCCCGAAGCGATATATCCCTGCCGGATGCGGCTGCTGGCATACGCGTGGGATTTGAATTCACCCGCAACCAAGAATTTGCGTTCTATTTCAAAACTCATTGCCCATGATTGCAAAAGCGATGACACCTAAGACAATCAGTACGACCAAAGCCCATACCAACCCGTTCATCGCGCGCTTCTCCTGCCGTTTCTCACGGGCTGCGCGCGCGGCCCGCCGCATTTCTTTCTTCATACTCATAGTCTCGCTATTTAAAGGTTAAACTTGTCCGTCTCCTCCGGCGAACTCCATCAAGTAAGCTTTGATGAAACCATCGATTTTCCCGTCCATCACGCCGTTGACATCCGAAGTCTGGAAGTTCGTGCGATGGTCTTTCACCCGGCGGTCGTCAAACACGTAGCTGCGTATCTGGCTACCCCATTCGATTTTCTTCTTGCCGGCCTCGATTTCCGCCTGTTTGGCCTTGCGTTTCTGCAATACACGGTCATAAAGTTGCGATTTCAAGAGCCGCATGGCGTTTTCGCGGTTTTCCAATTGCTTGCGGCTCTCCGTGTTCTCGATGAGGATTTCCTCTTCCTCGCCCGTATCCGGGTCTTTATATTGGTAACGCAGACGCACACCGGTCTCCACCTTGTTGACATTCTGCCCGCCTGCGCCTCCGGAACGGAACAAGTCCCATGACACACGCGACGGATCCACATACACCTCGATGGAATCGTCCACCAACGGGGTGACAAACACCGAAGCAAACGAAGTCATCCGCTTGCCCTGCGCATTATAAGGAGACACGCGCACCAAACGGTGCACACCGTTCTCCGACTTCAAGTAACCGTAGGCATACTCTCCTTCAATCTGCATGGTGACGGTTTTGATGCCCGCCTCGTCGCCGTCCTGATAGTTGCTGATTGTGCATTTATAATCGTGCGCCTCAGCCCATCGCATATACATGCGCATCAGCATGGAAGCCCAATCTTGGCTCTCCGTGCCTCCCGCGCCGGAATTAATCTTGAGCACGGCGTCCATCACGTCTTCCTCCTGACGAAGCATGTTGCGCAATTCAAGGTCTTCAATGGCCTTCACCGCCTTGGCATACTGCTCGTCCACCTCTTCCTCGGTAACCATTTCTTCCTTATAGAAATCAAAAGCCAGTTCCAGCTCGTCGCCCAGCGTCTTGACCTCCTTGTAGCCGTCAATCCACTTCTGCAGCCCTTTCACCTTTTTCATCTGTTCCTCTGCCGCCTTGGCATCGTCCCAAAAACCGGGAGCTTGTGTGCGCAACTGCTCCTCCTCTACCTGGATTTTCTTATTGTCAATGTCCAGATAGCGGGCAAGCGCCTCCACACGCGTTTTTACATCCTTCAGTTGTTCAATGGTTATCATACAAAAAACGTTTTCAAGTTACAAAGGTATATAAAAATCCTGTTTTTTACACCGGTAACAAAAAGAAATACGCTTTTCTTGCTACATAGCCCCCAATCCGAAGCTTGGACGGCCCAATCCAAGCTCAGGGACAACCCCCAAGGACACCTTGCGGCAAAATAGAAGTAGTACTTACTTGGGCAAGTAAGATATCTTCTTTGGGCAAGTAAGATATCTTACTTTGCCATCGCAGTATATCTTACTTTGAAAAAGCGGGCAGGCACGGATTGTCTCCCATGTGCCTGCCCGCAGAACAACGTTGCAAAAAACCGAGTTGTTATTTCGTGCGCTTGACGGTGTGGAGCACTTTGCCGTCCTTGTCCATCATGTGCAGGTTGAGTTCCTGCTTGTCCACCGTGATGAGCGAGAAACCTGTGGCGGGGCTACAGAACACCGTGCCGTCAATGGGCTTCACCTCGCGGGCAAGCGAACCGGAAGTGTTCACCACGTAATCAATGCTGCTATCCGGCTTGCGGATGTGCTGGAAGTTGTGGATATGCCCACAAAGATACATGTCCACATTCTTGTGGCGGCGCAAGATGCTGTCCACGTTCTTCTGCATGTCCGTGCGTTCCGACTCGCTCTTGTCCGTATCGGCATAGATGGGATGGTGTCCCACGACAAGCACCCAGTCTTCCTTGGCCGAAGTCAGCACGGAGTCAATCCATGCCAGCTGTTTCTGCCAATCCTGCTCGCAGGCGTCGGGGTATTTCTCCGTGTCCTTGCGGTACTTTTCCAAAAGTGGTGACGTGTCGATCATGACGAGGCGAAGGGTGGTGCCGTCTTCTTCCATGACCTTGGTGTAGTAGCGGGCGGGCACGTTCCAGCGTGCGCTTACTTGAGTGTAGTCCACTACGGCCTGCGTGTTGCCGCGGTATTCGTGGTTGCCACAGATGGCATACCAAGGCAACATCAAGTCGGGATGGCTGTAGATTAACTCATAGTTGGTCATCCAAAGCGGGTCACTCGTACTGCGGACACCTTCGAAATGATGCACATCGCCTGCGGCCACGACAAACTCAATGTCTATGGCTTCGGCCATGCGCCCCATCGTTTCAGCAATGGGCTTCTGGTCATAATATCCATTACGGCCCAAGTCGTTGCAAAGATAGAAGTTCAGCGGCTTTTCAAGGGCTTTCCAGGTGTTTACATCCTGTGCGGGCGCGATGACGGCACACAGGGCGAGCATGAGGCTCAGAAATAATTTCTTCATAAATGTTACATTGTTTAGGTTTGAAAAATCCCGCTTCCCACAAGGCTTCATGCGGCCCGCGGAAAAGCGGGAGAAAAAATGTTTGTTTCGCTTGTTTGTCCGAGATTAGTTAGCTGCGTAGCATCCGAACCAAGCGCCTACGGCAGGCGAAGTGTAGGTCTGTCCGCCTACGCTCAAACCGGAGGTGGCAAAGTGCGGTTGCGCGAATGCTTCGTTGCCGTTGTATGCACCTTGCAGGTTCACAGTCGGCGTGAAGTCCCAACTTTCATCATAAACCACGTTCTTCATGCTGGCACCATCCAGGTCATAGTTGCGGAACTGCGGGTCGTAGTACTCTGTGCCATTTGCAATCAGGCTATTGGCGTCAACGGCCGGAATGAGGGTCACACCATCTTCAGCAGTGCTGGCTCCGTAATGGTAGTCCTCATGGTCGTAGGTATAACCTTGCCATGCATATTCGATGCCTTGGCCTGCAATGATTTCGCCATCGTCTTCCCATTCGGTGATAATCAAGTCGCTCTTCGTCCTGGCAGACACATAGCAGTTGTAGTCGATGACAGAGTGCGTGTCAAATCCGCCGTCCGTGTTGTTCGGGTCATCCCAGCTGGGCACTTGTGCACGGTATTTGCAGTTCACCATCATATTGTTGAACACGTTGGCCAACACGTTTTCTTCTACATAGATGCATCCGCCCTTTTCACCGTCACGGCGCCAGCCTGCGTTGAGGATTGTGTTGTTGTAAGCTGTCACTTCGGCTTGGTAGCGTGTTTCGCTTTGCCCGCCGCTAGAGAGCTTCAAGCCGTTCGTGTTGGGCGAATACATGATGTTGCGGGCCACGTCCACAATGCAGCCGGACTTCACGTTCACGGCTTCTTCACCGTCATAACCGTTACCGGCAAAGATGTTGTTAGCGATAATCGCACGTCCACCCATCATATAAATACCATCAGACTGTCCGTAGCGGATAATACTGTTGGTAACGACATAACGCCCATTCGGGTTGTTGGTCGTGATTTGGGGATAGATGTCGTCACCGGCTTCATAGTAGCCTGCATCTGCGGCAGGAGAACCTTGGACGACTTCGCCACCCGTGTATTCGATGATAGTGTGGTCAATGAGCATTTCCTCGCAGGATTCGTAAGCCACGATACCGCCCCATTCGTGGTCGGCATTGTGGATGTTGGCCGTGGTGCGTTCTGCTTCAGGGATAGTCATCAGGACAGGCGCATCGGCCGTACCTTTGCAATAGAGGTTGCCTTTCACTATAAATTCAACAGGTACATGGTTGGTGCCCACGCCTTCCGTGGGGAACACGACGGTCACGCCTTCCTCAATGGTCAGGCTTTGGCCTTCGGGCACAGTGATATGGCCGGTCACGCCTACCACGCTGCCTGCTTCCCATACGCCGGACACATCACCGGAAACCGTGAAGTTGGCTCCTTCTGTGGAATCACCGTTTGCATCGTCATCACCGCCATCGGGAACAACTGCGATTTCGTCTTCATCGTCATCGTCGCACGAAGTTGTGGACACGCCCAATGTTGCCAACATGGCAACGGCATACAAATAATGTTTGAATCTCATAAGATTAAAAATTAAATTTGTTGTATGTAATAAATCAATTGTTTTCAAAGTTTGTAGCGCAGGCCAATCATAAACGTGCGTCCGCTCCACGACTCACGTTCCACCACATGGCCGTCTTCGCGCCGCGAAGTGACGTTCACCGTATGTGCACCTTTATGGATGTAGCGGAGCAACGGTGTGTCAATGAGGTTGGAAGCTTTGGCAAAGAGGGTCAAGCCAAACTTGAAACCTTTCTCCAACGAAGCGTCAAGCTGGAAATAACCTTTCTCCCAAATGTCATCGTCTTCCCACGTGGAGATGTCGGCCAAACGCTTTCCGGTGTAAGAGCCCAGGATTTGCGCCTCCCAGGAATGTTTCTTGCTCTTGAACAAGAGCGAAAGATTGGCCACATGGGCGGCCTGCCCGAAGAGCGGACGGGTTTGTTCCACCATGACCACGTCATTGCCGTCCATCTTCTGCTTTTGAGTCGTGATGGAAGAATGGGTGTAGGTGTAGTTGGCCTTGACGCCAAACCAACTGAAATATTTCATGATGTCAACCTCCACGCCGAAGTTGGTGGCCGTGCCGAAATTCATCGGTTTATAAGTCAGGTCTTGCCCTTCTGTCATCAGCCCGTATTCGATTGGGTTTTGGATGTTCTTGTAGAACACGCCCACCATGAACTGTTCGCTGGTGCGGGGGAAGAACTCATAGCGCAAGTCCAAGTTGTCGGCCACGGTGTGTTTCAAGTCGGGATTGCCTTCTTCGTTGTAGTCATCTCCTATGAGGCTATAAGGGACGATTTCGAAGAAACTCGGACGGTTCACAGCGCGGTAATAGGAGAAACGCAGGTTGGCGTTTTCGTGCACGTTGTATTTCAGATGTGCGCTGGGCAACCAGTCCCAATATTTTTGGTATCCTTCGGGGTCGGAATTTTCTTCTGGGAATTTCAACGTATAACCTTGGTCGGTGTGTTCGGCACGCAATCCCACGTTGATTTCCCAAAGCGGCCGCGTATATTTCACCATGAAGTAAGCTGCACCGATGCGTTCCGTGGCATCGTAGTTGAGCGGGTCGGCAATGTTACCATAGCGGCGGCGCGGTGTATATTCAATGTCATCGAAGTTCTCCCAGTCGTATCCGGTTTCGGAATTGAACGTATAACTGTTGTAGAAGCTTTCACGCTTTTTATCGCGGTAGAGTCCGCCGGCCTTGAAGTCCATGACCTGTCCGCCTTCCATTTTCAACTTATAGGCCAAGTTGGCTTGAGCCGAAAGGTCGCGGTCGGAGTTATGTTCCCAACGACGCTCGGCACTGTTCTGCGAATATACACGCCGACCGTTGAATTCCATCTTCACTTGGTCTGGGGTTTCGTTATAGGCTTTCGAACCGTTGGCAGACCAATCCAACATCAACGCCCCGTCTTTCAGAAACTTGTGCTTGCCCTTGAGCGTGGAGTTGAAAATATACTGATGGTTCCATTTCAAGCGCACTTCGCGGTCTGACTCGTCGGCTCCGTCGCGCACTTCCTCTTCGCGCAAGTCCATGTAACCGTTATACCATGTCAGCTTATTCATTTCGTTGATGTGGTAGTCCAGTTTCAGGTGGGCACCCGTGCGGGCCTGATGCACGGAATAATTGCGGTGCAAGGTGCCATGTTGTGATTCGCCCGGTTTGTATTCGATGTCACTCTCGCGCCCACGGTTGGTATTTTGGAAGCTGGCAGCAAGCATGACGCCGAGATGGTCATTGAAGAAGCGGTCACCATAGGAAAGGCCTGCGGTAAGGTCGGGCAATGGCGTCTTCTCTGTGACGCGCAGTGGTGCACGGTCAAAGTATTCGGCTTGCATGCGACTGCCTGTCTGTGTGGTTCCAAGGCGTTCGTCGGGCGATTTCTTGTTGATTTTGTCCCAAGCGAAAGATTGGAAGTCGCGGTCGAAGTACATGCTGTTGTAGCCGGTGGAGATGTTTGCCGTGAACTGCCGTTCCATGGGAGCGTCCTTCATGACGAGGTTCACGGCACCACCGATGCCGTCGCCCTCCATGTCGGCAGTAAGGCTCTTGGTCACTTCCAGTCGGTCGAGCATCTCACTAGGAAAGATGTCAAGCGGAACGAAACGGTTCTTGTTGTCGGGGCTGGAAATCTTCACGCCATTTACCAACGTATAATTATAGCGTTTATCCATACCGCGCAAAATGGCATATTGCCCTTCACCGCTGGAGTTGCGTTCCACCGTGACACCGCTCATGCG
The DNA here is from genome assembly GCA_944321565.1 of uncultured Paraprevotella sp. GTDB lineage: Bacteria > Bacteroidota > Bacteroidia > Bacteroidales > Bacteroidaceae > Paraprevotella. Next base: position 27,891 of record CALULT010000005.1, read on the forward strand.
CTGGATGACGTTGGCCACGGTAATGTCCGGCGACAACTCGATGGCTTTCGCGCTCATCACGTTCACCACGTTCAGGGCGTTCTTCTCAATGAGGCGCGCCCCGGCTTCGGTTCGTCCCGGATTGTGTGCCGTGACGGTCACGCCTTTCAGCTCGATTTCTTTCGCCACGAGCGGAATTTCGATGTTCTCGTTATCCGAACGCACTTGCATTTCGAATGGTTGGTAACCCATGTAAGTGCAGACTAACGTAAATGAATTTTGTCCCACGGAGAGATTGAAGCTTCCATCCAATCCGCTGACTACAGCTTTCGAAGGGTCTCCTTTCACTTGAATCCGTGCGCCGATGATTTCCTCACCGGTCTGTGCGTCACGGATTTTTCCTTTGATGACCTTACCTTCGGCCTGCAGAGCCAGCAAACCGCAGATAAGCAACGGCCAACATCTTTTCATAAACCTTTATACCTTGTTCTGAATTTTGCTGCAAAGGTACGGTGGACGTGTTACGCTGGCATTACGCAGGAATGAAAAAGCAATGAATTTTGTTAAAATACCTTTTGAAAGGCCGGAAACAAACTCAAAAGAGACCTGACATATCACCTTATTGGAAAATTTAAACAGGCTCTTAATGTTATGGCACGGAAGAATGAACCTCAAGCGTGGAAACGGAAAAGAAAGGAGGAAGCCGGATGGTCAGGCCAGCTTCCCCCTATACCTATTATATATAGGATGTCAAATCGTCATTTGACTTGCACCTTGCGCACTTCCTTGCCACACTTCACCAGATAAATGCCCGGAGCCAATCCCTGTGTGCGGTTGACGGCCATGCCGGAAAGGTTATACACGGTGTAGGGCGCATCGGCATACACTTGAATGCAACCTTTTCCGCCGATGACGCGCAATGCGCCTTGTGCGGCCAAGGCTGTTTCCATTCCGGTTGTTCTATCGGAAACGTAGAACAGGCGGAAGTCGTCGGCGGAGAACCATGTGCCGGTCCATTCTTTGCCTGTCACGAAACTGTCGTTGGTAAAGCCGATGTCCAGGCGGTTGTCCGTCACCACGATGTCCGTGATTTCGATGGTCTGCCAACCAAATCCCTTGCCGCCATTGGCGTTCTTCTCTGCCGAACCCACAGCTGCGTTTTCCCAAATGGGGCCGGCATCGTTGCCTTCCACACCATATTTGGTGATTTCCTTTTTCAAATCCTGCGTGGCCGTGCGGGCGGTGATGAAGGCGCCCTCGCCACTTGTGCGGGCAGCGCATTGCAAGGTATAAGTCCCATTGGGAATGCCCGTCACGATCTGGCGACCGGTGTAATAGAGCGTGATCAGAATGCCACGGTCGGTGCGGGTGTTGCAATAGGAATCAAAGTAGTGGTTGCCCGTGTTGCCGCTGTAATGCTGTCCGGTCTTCACCTTGCCGTCTCCGTTGGTCACGTTCAGTTCCCAACCCAACGGGTCGCCATTCGCGCCGAAGGTTTCCAAGTCGGGCGACAGGATGGCGAAGGTATAATCAGAGTTGTCGCCCGGCAGCTGCGTCTTGCGCACGAGAAGCATTGCTTCTTCCAGTTCACGGATGAGGTCGGAGAAGGCTGTTTCGTCGGCCACCAGCGGGAGCAGCGTGATTTGCTTGTCCATCGTTTGTTGCAATGCCGCCCTTTCGTCTTCGGCGTATTCTTCATTTGATGCGTATGCCGCAGCTTCGTCCAACACCGTGAAATATGCAGTGGAAGCACGGAGCAGCGTGGCGCAGAGATTCACGGTTTCGGCTGTGGCTTCTTCTGCGTCGATTTGTCCTTTTTGTGCCGTCATGAGGTCTTGCTGTGCTTTCACGGCATCTTCCGACTTCAAGGAAGCTTGCAGGGTTTCGGCATCCGCAAGTGCCTGGTCGTATGCCGCCAAGGCCGCATTGGAGGCTGCGACGTCTGCCAAAGCCGTTTCCAAGGAAGAAAGGGCGGCGTTCAACGTTTGCAGGTTTGCCGCATCATTATCGACCACGGCTTGTGCTTCGTCCATGGCGGCTTGCAGACGCATCTTGTCGGCAGCCAGCCGCGCACTGGGCAACGCCGCGCCGGCGTCTGAAATTCTCTCGGACAAAACCCGGCGTACCTGGGAGGCTTCTTCCGCGCTCGCTTCTTCACCCAAATAAGCCAGCCTGAAGTTCGTGACACAGAACCAACCTTTGGTACCACCGCCCGAAGTGGAAGCATAACCGATGCGCAACTTGCCGTCCTCGCCCACATATACTTTTTCAGTGGTCTGTTCTTCCCAACCATTCGCGCTCCAGTCGCCAATGATTTTTACTGGCGAGACGGCGGTCACACCGCCACTGGTGGCGTAGGCATGCTGGTCGTTGATTTCACCATTTCCGCACAACGATTGGCAACTCATCTGATACCAGCCCGGCAACAAGCCTTCGAGGTCTTGGTACAAATCCATCGAAGTGAAGTTGTCCGACCAGTTGTTATAGCAAGCTTTGCCTTGCACTGTCCATGCCTTGCAGTCGCCGCTCACCATGACGTTGGCCTGCGTCCAGCCGTTGTCCCAGTCCGTGAGGTCTGCGTTTTGGATGAAGGCCGTGAAATCTGCAGGAGTGTCAGCCGTGGCTCCGGCCGACAACAAGTAGGCACGAATGGCTTCGTCCAACGTGGTTGCGGCTTGCAGAAGCTGGTCGTTCGTGGCTTCGGCGTTTTGCAACATGCTGTTGGCTTCTGTCATGGCTTGGGTGAACGCATCCTTTCCGCCAAAATTGGTTTCAGCAAACTTTTGTGCACGGTCGTAGCTCTCTTGCAACAATGCACGGCCGTCGGCCACGCCTCCGGCTTCTGCCGTGTGGATGGCAGCCTTCAAACCGGCTATGGCAGCGGCAATCTGGGCCTCATCCTCGCTGCCGGCCAAAGACTGCCCGGTTTCTACTGCATCGGCCAGCTGTTGTTTGGTCACTTCGTCCAGCGCGGAAGTGTCCACGGCCTTGGCTTCGTCCACCAGGAAAGCCAGTTGTGCGCCCGCTTCGCCAAACACATAACTGCTGAAAGAGTTGGCGGGCAATGTCGTGCTCAGATACTTGCCGTCAATCGACATGGTGATTTTGCGCGGCGCATCGCCACGGTTGCCGGCCACCACGATGATGGCACCTTCCGGTGTGCGGGCGGCCAACACCTCGGCATCAGTGTCCGTGGCGGTCGAAGAACCTTTCAGGATGGCCGAACCCGGGGAGATGAAGTGGCTGTAGTGCTTGAAGGCATAGTATTCGGGAGTATAAGTGGCCGTGCGTGTAGCCGAGTTGACGTGTACCAAGGAATTCTGCTTCCAGTCCCACGTGCTGGCACCATCGTCTTTCAGCACGGCATTCCAATAGGTGTATTTCTCGCATCCTCCGCCCACATATTGGTTAATGAGGTAGAACGTCCATTCGCCCGCATTCCAGTCGAATGTGCCGCTGCCGCATTCGCTTTCGGTCTGTTGGAGCGTCATGTTGGGATAGCGGTAGGCCAGTTCGGCCAGCATGGGGCGGCCTTCCCATTGCAGGCCAATGCCCTTGAAGTGTTCCTGCACACCCGGGTGTTGCAGGATGGTTTCGAACACGTCCATGCTTCCTGTATTCATCGTGCCCACAATCAGTTCCACTTCGGGTTTGTGCTCGGCAAAGTAAGGGCCGAGGTAGTCGCCCAGAAATGTGGCCGTGGCCTGTGCCGTCCACGAGCAGGCGGGATAAATTTTCTGGCTGTAAGCCTCGTTCTGGTACATCAGCGTCGTGATGGGAATGTTTTCTTCCTTGTACGCATCGATGAATTTGTCGAAGTAGAGGCAGTAGGCATTCAGGTAATCGGGTTCCATGATGAACTGGTCGCTGAAATAGACGGGATAGGTTTCCGTGCTGCCCGGCCCGACGGTGTTGGCGTAGTTCTTGTTTTTCTTCATCCACGCGGGCGGACTCCAGGGCGAAGCCCAAAACGTCATGTCGGGATTGTAGTGTTGCGCGAGCCTGATGTAGGGGATAAGGGCTTGCTTGTCGCGCTCGATGGTGAAGTGTTCCATCTCGAAGTCCGGCTCGTTGTTCGGTGTCTCGTCGCAACTGTACCAGTCGCGGCCATAGTCACTGGCACCGACAGGAATGCGCCCGATGGTGAAGCGTAGGTCGCCGTCGGGGGCGAACATGCGCCTCATCACTTGTTGCTGCACGTCTTCGGGCAACAGCATGAGGGCGTCATAGCCCACTTCGTTGAAGCAAGTGCCCCAGCCTTTAAAAGTTTGTTTCACTTCATCGGAATTCAGAACGATTTCAGGAGTCCCGATGACTTGGTCTTGCAACTCGGCTTCTTCGAGTTGCCACATGTTCCCCTCGGTGGAGCGGAACAACAATCCTTCCGTCGTCTGTGCCTGGAGCAGGGACGCGAAGAACAACAAACCGCAGCAGGCGGTTCGGAATAATGGAAATTTCATTAATTGTGGTATTAGGTTAATAAATTGATGATGGAAAAAAGGGGCGGGCTGCCCGTATGGTTTCCGGACACCCCGCCCCTGTTTGGGTTATGTTATTGGCTTAGCAATACATGTTCACGATGGCTTCGTAGAGTTCCTGCTTGCCGCTGGTCTGTGCGGGTTCGCCTTGCGTCTTGGCGTAAGCCACAACGTCTTCCAAAGACAGCTTGCCTTCTTCGAATTCCTTGCCCTTGCCGCTGTCGAACGTAGCGTAGCGGTCGGCCACCATCTGCTTGATGGGAGACTTCTCCAACAGTTCGGCTGCGTTCTCCAATGCACGTGCCATGGCATCCATGCCGGCGATGTGGGCAATGAAGATGTCTTCCAGGTCTGTGGAGTTGCGGCGCGTCTTGGCGTCGAAGTTCGTACCGCCGTTGCCGAATCCGCCGTTGCGGATGATTTGCATCATGGCCTGGATGAGTTCATAGTTGTCGATGGGGAACTGGTCGGTGTCCCAGCCGTTCTGGTAGTCACCACGGTTGGCGTCGATGGAACCCAACATGCCGGCATCTACGGCGCAAGCCAGTTCGTGTTCGAACGTGTGGCCGGCCAAAGTGGCGTGGTTCACTTCGATGTTTACCTTGAAGTCCTTGTCCAAACCATGTGCGCGGAGGAAGCCGATAACGGTCTCGGTGTCCACGTCGTACTGGTGCTTCGTCGGTTCCATGGGTTTCGGTTCGATGAGGAACGTGCCAGTGAAGCCTTTGCTGCGGGCATAGTCGCGGGCAGCCTTCAGCATCTGTGCGAGGTGTTCTTTTTCGCGCTTCATGTCGGTGTTGAGCAGGCTCATGTAGCCTTCACGTCCACCCCAGAACACGTAGTTCGTACCGCCCAGTTCGATGGTAGCGTCGATGGCGTTCTTGATTTGCACGGCTGCGCGGGCTACAACGTTGAAGTCCGGGTTGGTAGCCGCACCGTTCATGTAACGCTTGTGGCCGAACACGTTGGCCGTGCCCCACAGGTTCTTGATGCCGGTTTCCTGCATCTTCTCCTTGAGGTAAGCCACGATGGCTTTCATGTTGGCTTCATATTCTTCGATGGAGTTGCCTTCGGAAACGAGGTCCACGTCGTGGAAGCAGAAGTATTCGATGCCCAACTTCTGCATGATTTCGAAACCGGCGTCAGCTTTTTGCTTGGCGATGGTTACAGCGTCAGTGCCTTCGTTCCAAGGGAAAGTCTTGGTGCCGCCGCCGAACTGGTCTGTGCCGTCTGCGCAGAGGGTGTGCCACCATGCCATGGCGAACTTCAACCAATCCTTCATCTTCTTGCCCATGATGACCTTTTCGGCATCATAATAGTGGTAAGCCAACGGGTTCTTGCTTTCTTTTCCTTCGAACTTGATTTTCCCAATGTTAGGGAAATACTCTTTTTGTGCCATAATATTTGTTTTTTTAAAAGGTTGATAAATAAATTATGTTAGGCATTTGTTTGAATGCTTTCGGATTAATGGATTTGGGCGATGCCTTCAAGGGCTTTTGCCCAACGGCGGTAGGCTTCTTCATATTGGTCGCGCTTCTGCAGGTCGGGTTCGATGACCTTCAGTTTTTCGAGCGTGGAGAATGCCTCGCGGTTGTCCTTGTAGATGCCCGCGCCGATGCCCGCACCTTTGGCTGCACCTACGGAACCGTCTGTTTCATACAGTTCGATGACGGCACCCGTCACGCCGGCCAGCGTGTCGCGGAAGATGGGACTGAGGAACATGTTTGCCCGCCCGGCATGTATCTTGTTCACTTCCATGCCCATGCCTTTCATGATGTCGATGCCATATTTGAAAGAGAACACGATGCCTTCCTGGGCGGCCCGCACGAGATGGTTGCGGTTGTGGATGTTGAAGCTGACGCCTTCGATGGCGCAACCCGTTTCTTTGTTTTGCATCACACGCTCCGCGCCGTTGCCGAAAGGAATGATGCTGAGGCCTTCGCTGCCGATGGGCACACTGTCGGCCATGCGGTTCATCTCTTCATACGAGCAACCTTCGGGCACCACGTTGCGGCGGATCCACGAGTTGAGGATGCCCGTGCCATTGATGCAGAGCAACACGCCGAGACGGGTTTGTTCCGTGGACGGGAAGGACGGGAGCGAGGCGCAACCGGCCGTGTGGTTGACGTGGGCAAAAGTGTTCACGCGCGATAAGGGGTCGTAGTTCACCGTGCCGTTCACACCATAGACCACGCCCGACGTGCCGGCCGTTGAAGCGATTTCGCCCGGCTCGAACACGTTCAGCGACAGCGCATTGTTCGGCTGGTCACCGCCACGGTAAGTCACGGGGATACCTGCCTTGATGCCAAGTTCCTCGGCCACGGCTGCCGTCACCCGGCCTTGTTCGCAGAACGTGGGACGGATTTCCGGAATCAAGTCCATGCTGAAACCGAAGTAATCCATCAGTTCACGGCACACGCAGTTGTTTTTGAAATCCCAAAACATGCCTTCCGACAGTCCGGAGACGGTCGTGCAGGCCGTGCCCGTAAGCCGCATGGCGATGTAGTCGCCCGGGAGCATGATTTTGTCGATTTTTTCATATACTTCCGGCTCGTTTTCCTTCACCCACGCCAGTTTGCTGGCCGTGAAGTTGCCGGGAGAGTTCAGCAGGTGGCCCAGGCAGAAGTCCGCACCGAGTGCTTCCATTGCCTTGTTGCCATAAGGCACGGCACGCGAGTCGCACCAGATGATGGCGGGACGAAGCACTTTGCCCTCCTTGTCCACGCACACCAAGCCGTGCATTTGGTAACTGATACCGATGGCGGCCAGCCCTTCCCTGAGGGCTTCCCGGCTGCAACCGGCATGTTCCGCAGCCGTGGCGATAGCTTCCGCCGTGGCGTTTTTCAGGTATTCCCACCATGAATTCGGGTCTTGCTCCGCCCATCCGGCCTTCACGCTGAGGATGGGAGCTTCCTGTTTGGGGAAGAAGGCGTTGCTCAACGTTTTCCCGCTTTGCGCGTCAACCACGCAAGCCTTTACGGAAGAGCTGCCAATGTCATATCCTATCAGATACATACGCTTAAATGTGTTTTTAATAATACTGTGATGTTGACTGCAAAATTAGAAGAAGTTTGGAGAAAAAAAAATATTTGGGGCAAAAAAAGGAATTGTTTTACCAGGAAACTCGTTTTTTTCTGATTTATATCAGATTTATGCCTCCGTCCGGTGCCGGATTTTAAACTATTTTTGTTATCTTCGTGCCGAAAGGTATAAGAAAGGAACACATGAGCATGGACAAACGTTTGATGGCCGACCTGATGCCATTGTTTGCCGGACTGAACAACACCGAGTTGGAGGCGTTGGCCGGAATACTGGAGTTGCGTTCGGTGCGGAAAAAACAGATGGTGGTGAGCGAAGGGGAAGTGTGCCATGACATGGTCTATGTGCGCAAGGGACTGTTGCGCCAGTTCTATTTCAAGAATGGGCGGGAAATCACGGAGCATTTCACCTGCGAGGGCAACATTGCCTATTGCATCGAGAGCATTTTCAAGAACGAACCTTCGCGACTGATGATGGAGGCGTTGGAAAACAGCGACCTGTGCCTGATTCCTTATGCCGGACTGGTGGATCTCTCGCATTCCTATCAAGGCATAGCCGACTGGCTGCGCCATTATTTGGAAAACAACCTCATCCTGCATCAGGTGAAAGCCGATTCGTGGCGGTTCGAGTCGGCGCGGGAACGCTACGAACGTTTTCTGCGCGAATTCCCCACTGTGGCCCATCGTGCATCGGTGAACGACATGGCTTCTTATTTGCTCATGACCCCGGAATCCCTAAGCCGCGTGCGCAAGGTGGTTTCGAACGCGGCGGGGAAAAAGGGGGAGATAGAGAAGGGATAGCTCCCAAAAACAAAGACTTACGTCAATCGCCGATGAAGCATTCCGCGACATAGGCATGCGCAAAAATCAAACACGCTTTTAAAAAAATAATTTTCTTATATAGAAAAAATCAGAACTTGTGAAACACTTTGGCACTACCATCCTTTAACTTTGCCAACGAAAGTAGCTTGCGTGTGACTTTTCAGACCTTTTCTTTGCCGTTTCCAGAAATTTTTGCTAGCTTTGACACGATAAACCTCAAAAACGAAAGGAGACGAAAAGAGAAAAAAGACGATAGATTAGGCATACGGCATAACTTGCTGGCAATTATTTGATTCGGTTAAATCTGGTAAATTCAACAAGGAATCAGAGAATAAAGGCCAAGCATGTTTGCACCCTCCAAGGGCGCAGGCTGCTTTCCTCTTATTTTAGATTCCGGGCTTTACCAGAGCCTAACCGAAAAAATGAGTGGAGATGGGTGCTGTGCCCTTTCGTTTTTCGCACAGCCGGTAGGCCGAACACGACAGTTGAGGCAAAACGCAAGAAGACAATGAAGTGTGATGGAACAGAAGAATGTGAATGGGAAATGCTTTCCTGCCGATTTATTGCCTGAATCGGAAAAAGCGGTTGCTACGTTCCTGCCGGAAGAAGAAGCAGAACGGAAAAAGGAACAGATAGCGGAAACCTTTGAATGGTTAGGAATGGATGTCGTTGCCTCCATAGATGTGCTTGCCGGACCATCCGCCAGCCTTTACGAAGTGACATTGAAACCCGGTACAAACTTGCGCAAGTTGCACGGGATGGAAGATGATTTTATGCAGGCTCTGCCGGTGAAAGGTTCGCGCATCGTGAAATCCATATCGTCCCCTGGCAAGAGGGCAATAGGCATTGAAATCAGCAATGACCACCCCTGCACGGTGGCTTTGAGGGACATCTTAGGAACTTCGGCCTTTGCAGAAGGCAACATGGAACTTCCGGTGGCCATCGGGCGGATCGTGACAGGCGAACCGTTGGCGGCCGACTTGGCAGCGATGCCTCATTTGCTGGTGGGCGGTGCCACCGGGCAAGGGAAGACTGCATTCCTCAATAGCTTGATTGTTTCCTTGCTTTATGCGAAGCGTCCTGAAGAACTTAAATTCGTATTGATGGATCCCAAGGGAGTGGAGTTTGATGTGTATAGAGATCTGGGTGATGCTTTTCTTGCCAAGCTGCCCGATGGTAAAAGTGCAGTGGTGACCGATGTCACTACTTCCGTTGATGTCCTTCGGTCGCTTTGCCAAGAGATGGACATCCGCTATGGCTTGCTAAAAGAAGTACAGGTGCGCAATATCAAGGAATACAATGCTTTGCCTTCGCGCAAGCGTTTGCCCTTTATCGTAGTCGTAGTTGATGAACTCTGTGAGATTGTCCTGGCAGCAGGCAAAGATGCGGAGCAGTCCGTCGTGCGCCTTGCGCAATTGGCACGTGCCGTTGGCATCCATTTGGTGATAGCCACCCAGCGGCCTACAGCCAACATCATCACCGGCACTCTCAAAGCCAATTTCCCCACACGGGTGGCATTCCGTGTATCCTCCGTGATAGACTCGCGCACTATCCTTGACGAACCCGGTGCCCACTGCTTGATGGGCTGTGGCGACTTGTTGTTTTCCGCGAAGGGCGAAACCGTGCGTACGCAAGGCGCATGGGTGGATGTGCCGGAGATAACACGGGTGGTGCGCTACGTCCATGCGCATGCAGGAGAGGCAGAAGCGTATGTTTTGCCGGAAAGTTGCCGATGAGGATGCGGATACGGAGGTGCAACGCAACCCGTTGCTTGAAGAAGCCTCCCGGTATGCAAAAAAGAGAGAAAGGCGTGGCTGTTGCCGACTTGCAAAAGAAGTTTGCCATCGGTTGCGTTCGGGCAAAGCGGTTGTTGGCGCGGTTGAAGTCGGCAGGCGTGGTAAAGAATGGAGAGAACAGTTAATATATTATTAAACACTTAAATCTATTTTTGATATGAAATTGAAGTTGGCCCATTTGGGCGATTTGATGGGAATGTATTTCAACATTCCTTATTACCAGCGAGGTTACAGATGGGAAGCCAAGCAAGTGCTGGACTTGCTGGACGACTTGTTTGAGTTCCAGCAAAGCGTCTCAAACAAAGGGCAGTTTTATTGCCTCCAGCCGTTGGTGGCTTGCCGTAACAGAAGCCTGTCGCAGGAAGGGAGAGCCGTTTTTGATGTCATCGACGGCCAGCAACGCCTGACAACCCTTTTCCTGTTAATGGAACATTTGGGGATGCCGGCCTTTGAATTGCGCTATGAACGTGCCGTGGGCAAGGGTGAAGACCTTCGTGTGTGGGAGAACGGGCGGCTTGACTATGAGGGCTTGAAACAGCTTTCCGATGCGGACATGGCGGGCAACCCGGACTATTTCTACATGAAGCAGGCTATGGCATGCATAGAAGGTTGGTTCTTGGAAAAGGAGAAAAATTATCCACGTATTCGGAGGATGATGGAAGATGTCTTGCTTCGTCCGGACTATTTGAATGGTGACCTTCCTTTCTATGAAACGGATGAAGACCTGAACGGCAGCCAAGCCGACGTGCGTTTCATCTGGTATGAGGACGAACCGGCAGGCGGCAGTTCCATCGACACTTTCAAGCGTTTGAACTATGGGAAAACGCCATTGACGGCCACGGAACTCATCAAGGCATTGTTGTTCCAATGTGATGTGTATGCGCCGGAGAGGAGAGCCGAAATGAAACAAGTCGCCTTCCGCATGTCCACCGAATGGGATGCCATGGAGAAAGCATTGCAGGACGACTTCGTATGGTCCATGCTTTTCCCGCAAAAGTATGAGAAGCCTTCGCGCATCGACCTCGTGTTGTCCTTCGTGGCAAGGGAACTGAAGGAAAGACATTCTATTGAGGTCAAGGCATCCGAAACGGACAAGGACTATGATTATCTCATCTTCAATAAGTATATAGAACAGGAGCGGCAAAAGAATCGTCCTTACGAGGAGGTGGTGAAAGAGCTTTGGGCGGATGTGCAGGATACGTATGCCGTGTTCCGCAGTTGGTTTGAGGACCGGACGCTGTACCATCTCACGGGCTTGTATCTCACCTTGCTGCACCAAAACCTCAAAGAGCATCTGCAAACCCTGCGCACGTTGGTGGCTGAGTTTAAGGATAGGAACCGACAGGGCTATATCAATTGGTTGAAGAAAGAAAAGATAGGCGCATTGATCCGGTTTGATGAACACAAGTTTGACGAATCGGAGGAGGCCTCCTTTGAAAACCTGTATTACGGGAAGTTCAGCAATGAGATTGGCCGGATATTGCTGGCCTACAACGTGGATGTGACGATGAAGAACGGGCAGGATAGGGCTTATTTCCCCTTCATGTTCTATCAGGCCACCACGCCGAGCTTGGAACACATCCATCCACAGCACTTGCAGGATGCGGACATAGATTTCGTCACGCGCTGCCAATGGTATAAAGACAAGTGCGCGGAGCTAAGTAAAGAAGACTTGGAAGATGAAGAACTGCGAGCAGCTGTGGACGGTTTGCGCGATGTGCTGCACCTGACAGCCGACGAAGAATCCGGCAGCAAGTCGGACGAGGCAAAGAAATCACTGAAGGAAAAAGAGGAGCAGTATCGAGCGAATGAATATGAATACCGCCAGTTGCTGAAGGTGATAGACCGGCATTTTGACGAGTTGGCCGGAATTGATGAAAAGGAACTCCACAGCATCAGCAACTTGGCACTGGTGGACAACCTCACCAACATCCGTTTGGGCAATGGGCTGCTCCACACCAAACGTGCCATCTTGCAACGCATTTCCGATGAGTACGACCGCTCAAAGGGCGAACAGGGGGCTTGCGTGTACAAGGGGACTTGGAAGGTGTTCCGCAAGGAATATGCGCCGAAGGCCACGGACACGCGGTTCTGGACAAAGGAGGATCGAAAGAATTATTTGAACGACTTAAAACGAACATACGATGAATACACAAAATGACAACCTCGCAGTGGCTTTCTCTGAATTTATCGAGAAGCATGACATACAAGTGCCCGTCATCCAAAGGGACTATGTGCAGGGACAGGCTTTGACAAGCCAAGAAAAGGAAAAACGCGATGATTTTGCAAAGAAGCTGATGGATGCCTTGCTGCCCGATGGCGTGCCTTGCCACCTTGATTTCGTGTATGGCGGCAGGGAGAGCTTTGGGAGCGGCGAGACGATGCCCAAGGATACCCCGTTCCTTCCGCTGGACGGGCAGCAACGATTGACGACGTTGTTTCTGCTTCACTGGGCATTGTTGCAGAAGAATGCCCCGGAAGCAAGCGAGGAAACCGAAGCCGGGAAGGAAACTTTCAAGAAAAGGTTGGAGGCACTGGCCAAGTTCACATACAAGACCCGCATCAGTTCCGGGCGGTTCTGTCGGAAGCTCACCGAACTGCAAACCGACCCGAACCGCTCCTTGTCCGAGCAGATAAAAGAAAAGTATTGGTATGACCCCGACATGCAGGCCGACCCCACCGTGAAAGCCATGATGCAAATGCTGGAATGCATGGAAGAAATGCTGGGAAGCGAACCTTATGTGTCGCAGAAGGCAACGATGCTCGCCAACCTGTATGCGGATTCTCCCAAACGCATCACCTTCGATGTCTTGGACATGGACCAATATAACCTGACCGACGGCCTCTATGTGAAGATGAACGCCCGTGGCAAGGAACTGACTGCTTTTGAGAATTGGAAAGCCAGTTTCATTGATTTGATAGAGCGGAAGCACGGCGTTGAGACAAACGGCTCCTTCCAGGTTGCCCCTTCCGACATGTATGCCATGCAGGTATATTTGTCAGTCGTGGAGGCAAGAAAGAGAGAAGAAAAAGAGCGTTTCTCTTATTCGATAGAGCATGAGTGGAACGATGTGTTTTGGAAAATCGCTTACCAGGATTATATAGACAGAGCGAGAGCTGCCAATGGGGAACGGGTGCCGTCTCCCACGATAGACGATGCGTTCATGCATTTCTTCAACAACCTGACGCGTCTTTTCTTCTTCATCGCTCCCGAAAACCAGTCCTTCAATGCCGAACATTACGAGGCGGGGCTTTGGAGTACGGTGAGCAGTGTGTATGGAAACCATGAGGAATTTCGCTGGATGCTGTTCGACATGCTCGACACGCTGCATGAGATTGATACCGCAAACGGAAGCATCCGCCAGTTCTTTGAAAGCATCTTTGCGAAAGAAGCTGAAAGCGGGAAGGTATGCTTGTTGGATGGCAGCAACACAGACCTCTTTGAAACGGCTTGCAGTTCCGATAGTTTCTCGGCCAACCACATCTTGCTGTTTGCCATCTTGCTTTATTGCACGAAGTACAAGACATTTGCCATTAACAGGCATTTGCTGGATTACGCGCGCTTTTGCCGGAATTACTTGTACGAGCATAATTACTTCGACACGTCCAATGTCACGGTTTCGCCCCAAATCAGGGTCAGCGAGATGGCACAATACCTCCGCTTCTTCGAAGCCTTGGCTGCGGAAGCCGACCCGTTGGTTTCCTTGGAAAAATTGGAACTGAAGGACGACTATGCGCTTCGCGAAAAGGCGAAGCTGGCCTATTACCAGCATCCCAAAGTGTTGGAATTGGTTTGGAAGTTGGAGGATTTGCCTTACACGTATGGCAATTTGAGCGCATTTGCGTCCGTGTTGGAAATGTGTCTGGCGGACGAAACTTATTGCGCGAAGGTGTGGGATGCAGTGGAAGCCTTCATCCATGCCCCGGCCCTGACGAAGGTGCAACTGTTTGTGGCATTCGGTTATAAAGGAATCAAAGTGCGTAACTGCGCTTACGGCAAAGCGGTCTTTTTGGGCAGCGAGTACAAAGGAACGCCGCGTTGGATGGTGCATTTCCGCAAAAAGTATGATGCCGCTTCGCCGTTCAATGCTTGGATGATGCGTTACGTGGATGCCTTCTCTCAGGAAAGTGACCTGGATGCCCTTGTGGCGCAACATATTCCTTCGGATAAACATTCAATGGCCTACTATCTGTTGAAGTATCCCGATGTGTTGGCCGCACAGGTGTATTGGCGGAACAATCGTGACCATGCGCCATTCTATTTTGCCATGATGCGTCCGTGGGAGGACATGGACATGATTGCCATCCACAGCTTTTCTAGCCGTCCGTTGAACAACGCCTATCAGGTTTGCCCGATGGCAAATGCCGTGATGCGGAAAATAGATAGGTACAAGAAGTATAAAAGTGCGAATCGTATGTGGTATTCCGGGCAGTTTGCCGACAAGCATGGGATTGCCATCAATGAATATCCCAACGGTTGGGACAAGATTATCTTTGCGATGTGCTTTGGTGATTGGGAATGGCTGTTGCCGAAGGAAACTTTTGACCTGCTTCCGCCTTCCCTGCAGGAAGAATTGCATAGGGATGGCGACAACTATGTGTTGAAGCAGCCTGAAGGCAAAGACTTGGTGGAAACGGCCGTGGATTTCCTGAACAAAGTATTGGACGATTTCGAGCAACACGGCTTGCTTTAATAACCGTCTTGCTTTTATTCATTGCCTCCGCACGTCCTTTCATTGGAGCGTGCGGAGGTTTTTCATTTTATGCTGCGCAGAGGAGCTTGCATGTCCTCCATAGAGGCCAAATCTGTTTGTCGCTGCTTAAACCCAAATCATTAGACCGCACAAAGGGCATATTCATTTGAAAAGCAAAGCTCTTCAGGCATCTTACTCGCTTTTGCCAGCAGATTGCTTCCTGCCCTGTTTTGACGTAGCCCGCTACGCCTTCAACAGGGCAGAAATCAATCTGCAAGACACAAGCGGGCAATCCGCCTAAAGTCTAATGCGATTTGGGCTAAACTTTGCGGCAGCAAACTTTACGGCGGGTGTTCTTATTGATGGAGCAAAAACACGAATCATACCTGAAAGATGGGAAGGTTGGAATATTTTCCTGTCCTGTGCAACGCTTTGGCATGCAGGCGAGCTACCTTTGCACCATAAACCAAGTTCAAGGAAGAAAAATGATGTGTTTATCTGGAAATGTGATTCCGACAGGTTTGCCGTCGTTGGACGAAATCATGAAAGGCTGGCATCTGTCCGACTTGATAGTCTTTAGTTCTTGCCGCAGTGGGAAGATGAGGGATTTGGCGATGACCATTGCCCGCAATTTGACGGTTGACTGCCGTGTCCCTGTTGCGTACTTCTCTTTGTGCATGCCGTCCGTCCGTTTTGCCAAGGGATTGGTTGCGATGGAATCCGGCCACACTTTATCCGAATTAGGGAACTTCGGGGGAAGAGACAAGGCGACCGACAAAAGGATTGATGCTGCCGTGGACAAGCTTAGGGATGCTCCTTTATATATAGATGACTCTCCCGGTTTGTCAATTCTTGATTTTAAGTCGAAAACAAAAGAATGGGCTGGGAAGCATGGGGTCAAACTGGCGATAATCGACTATGTGCAACTGATGCGCGGCCATGAAGACGCGGGAGACTGGGGACAGGAGTTGGCGGGAATCATAAAGGCCCTTAAGGAGGCTGCGTCAGGATTGGGCGTGGCCATCATCGCTTTGACACCCCGACGTGTTGTTCGGCGGAGGCGGAAAGAGGGGCCGAAAAATATGCAGACATCGTGCTTGCCTGTCGTCCAAGCGGCTCCCATAGGCCGGACAGCGTGGAGTGGGTGGCCGAAATAGCTGTGGTGAAGAACAACAGGGACAGGTTTGGTGATTGTGATGTAGTATTAAAAAGGTGGGAGGATAGATTGTGATTCAAGTGAAAAGCCCCCCATGCACGTGTGGCGCTTCTCTCTCTTCCCGTCTCGCTTACGTTGCCCGTGGATATGCCCGTGGTTGTCCTCGCAGGCGTGAGACCCCCGCCCGCCGCTTCGCGGCTCGTCCCCCTGCAAGGCGGGACAGTATTAACCAGCCGGATGGAGAACAAAAGGGTCGTAACGACCCCAAAGGGGCATAAAAAAACATCTGCAGGGAAATGAATCCTTGCGGATGCTCTTTTGGTTGGACTACCTGGATTCGAACCAAGACAAACAGAACCAAAACCTGTTGTGCTGCCATTACACCATAGTCCAATCCTTTGGTGCTACCTCTCGAAAGCGGTGCAAAATTAGCGTTTTTTCTGCTAACTCGCAAATTTTATGCCTGTTTTTTATTTGGCAATAAGCAAAAAATAGTTTTTCTTGCCGCGTTGCACGAGCAAGTACTTGCCATCGAGCAAGTCATCTGTGGTCACCACGCGGTCGAAAGCGGTGAGCTTTTCCTTGTTCAGCGACACGCCTCCCCCCTGCACCATCTTGCGCATCTCTCCCTTGCTGGGGAAACATTGCGTCATTTCGGCCGTCAAGTCCACGGCTTTCACGCCTGCGGCCAAAGCATCGCGGCTGATTTCAAACTGCGGTACGCCCGCGAACACTTCGAGCAAAGTCTGTTCGTCCAGCTTGGCAAGACTTTCCTTTGTAGCTTTCCCGAAAAGGATGTTGCTGGCTTCCACGGCCATGTCGTAATCCTCACGGCTGTGCACCATGACGGTGATTTCCTCAGCCAACCGTTTTTGCAGGATGCGCTGCCCCGGATCCTCGTCGTGACGGGCGATGAGGCTGTCTATTTCTTCCTTGTCGAGCGTGGTGAAGATACGGATATAACGTTTGGCATCCTCGTCGGCCACGTTGAGCCAGAATTGGTAGAAGGCGTAAGGGCTAGTGTAACGCCGGTCGAGCCAAACGTTGCCTTTCTCCGTCTTGCCGAATTTCGTGCCGTCGGCCTTTGTCACAAGCGGGCAAGTCAGGGCGAACACTTCGCCGCCATTGGTGCGGCGTATCAATTCGGCACCCGTAGTGATGTTGCCCCATTGGTCGCTGCCGCCCATCTGCAGCTTGCAACCTTTGTGTTCATATAAATAAAGGAAGTCATATCCTTGGAGGAGCTGGTAAGTGAATTCTGTGAATGAAAGCCCGTCGCGCGCCTCGCCGTTGAGCCGCTTCTGCACACTGTCCTTGGCCATCATGTAGTTCACGGTGATGTGCTTGCCCACTTCGCGGGCGAAGTCGAGGAACTTGAAGTCCTTCATCCAGTCGTAGTTGTTCACCAATTCGGCATGGTTGGGCGCGTCGCTATCAAAATCAAGGAAACGCTCCAACTGCTTTTTAATGCAGGCTACGTTGTGGCGCAAGGTCTCTTCATCAAGCAGGTTGCGT
Organism: uncultured Paraprevotella sp.; assembly: GCA_944321565.1. Classification (GTDB taxonomy): domain Bacteria; phylum Bacteroidota; class Bacteroidia; order Bacteroidales; family Bacteroidaceae; genus Paraprevotella. The sequence continues at coordinate 45,369 of CALULT010000005.1, forward strand.
TCCTGGCTTTTGCCCGAAGGGTCGCCAATCATACCCGTGGCACCCCCGATGAGTGCTAAGGGCTTGTGCCCGCACCGTTGGAAATGTTTGAGCATCATCACACCGCAGAGGTGGCCTATGTGCAGGGAATCTGCCGTTGGGTCGATGCCCAGATAGGCAGTGACCTGCTCTTTTTCGAGTAATTCTTCGGTTCCCGGCATCATGTTATGGATCATGCCTCTCCATTTCAGTTCTTCTACAAAGTTCATCGTATGAGTCTATTTTGTTTTTATTCGTTTTGACGTGGCAAAAGTACGACCTTTCGCCGACACTTGCAACTTATACTATTATTTTTTAGCATTCTGCGAAATGTCATACAGATTTTGCAGACATTGCATGTTCAAGCTTTCAGGACTGCATCCGCGCAAATCAGCAGCGGTATGGTACAAGGCTTCCACGGAACACCGGGCTTCGTCTGTTTCGAGAAACAGCCTTTCGGGCGGACATAGGCGCAGGCTTTCTGAATTGAAGCGTAGCCCAAAACTCAGATAAAAGCCGCGGGTGAGGAGGTTTTCCGCCAACTGGGGTTTCCCGCGAAAGCCATGAATTACGCAAGCGGTTCCCGGACGAATCCGCTTCATTATGGCCAGTAATTCTTCCCAGGCTTTAACGCAATGGATGATAACGGGCAGCCCCCTCTCGCCGGCCAACCCTAGTTGCCGGGCAAAGGCATCACACTGGAGACTGAAAGAGACCGTGCAACATTTGTCAAGTCCGGCCTCTCCAATGGCAACACATTGGGAACAAAGAGCCATGCGACCTAATTGGCGCAACGCGTCATCGGAAGATGCGGGAAGATGCCATGGATGGATGCCTGCGGAAAAAGGGTTGCCGGCATTGACGGCCGCATCCTCTTCTTCTGTGGAAAGAGGCAGAAGGACGTTGCGGATAACAGTTTCACGGGGCGAAACAGCCTCGCGGTGGGCATGGAAGTTCAAATAGGGAAACATGGCGGGCTGTCAAGGAACGGGATCATAGCCACTTCCGCCCCACGGATGACAGCGAAGCACCCGGCGCACGGCCAAATAGAAGCCTTTAAAAGGCCCGTGTTTGCGGATGGCTTCGATGGCATATTGCGAACATGTGGGAGTGAACCGGCACGAAGGCGGGGTGAATGGGGAAATGCCCTTGCGGTAAAATTGTATGGGCGCGATGAGGATGGCGGACAACAGGCGGAGGAAAAAACGACAAAGCTTATTCATGGGCGGAAACCTCCGTGGCGGATTGCATGAGCCGTTCGGACACACGCATCAACAGATGTTTCACACTGCGCTCCACCTCGCCTGTGGCATACAACCTGTCGGACAACCACAGGAAAGCAATCATGAGATGCCGGCCGGAGAGTTTTTCCATGGCTTCGTCCAACAGGTGCTTGTGCAAACGATACCCCTCACGTATTTGCCTTTTCACACGGTTCCGTTTGACCGCCCGTTTGAAATGGCGTTTCGACACCGACACCATGATGGACACCGGAGCTGACGTTTCCGCTTGCGCCACCGGCATGAAGACAACCCGGAGGGGGAAAGCCGACATTGACTTCCCGCCGCCTGCAAACAAAGCCTCAATAAGACGCTTGCTGCACAGGCGTTCTTCCTTATGAAATGAGAAGTAGGACTTTTGTTTCATGATTCACGTGTGTATGGAATGTGTAGAAAAATAAAGAGGGCGCACATCCGGCACCCTCCTTTATGTCGCTCCGCTTAGGCTTAGCCGTTTTGCTTTTTGATAAAAGCATCCAACGCAGCGGTGATAGAAGGGTATTGCGGGGAAGGAGCTTCCAAATCCAAACGCAATCCTGCATCTTTCACTGCTTTGGCCGTAGTCGGGCCGAATGAGCCAATGGCGATATCCTTTTGTTCGAACTTGGGAAAGTTCTTCAGCAATGCCTGTATGCCGGACGGGCTGAAGAAAATCAACATGTCGTAATCAAACTTCTCTTCCGAAGTAAAATCATTGCTCACAGTCCGATACATAACCACTTCCTTGTGGATGAGTTTCTTGGAATCCAGCAGGTTTGCTATCTCATCGTTATGTACGTCGGACAGGGGAACAAGATATTTTTCGGTTTTGTGCTTGACCATAGCAGGCAACAAATCGTCTATCTTCCCGGTTGAGCCAAAGAACACTTTACGTTTGCGATACTGTACATACTTTTGTATATAGAGCGCGATAGTTTCCGTAATGCAGAAATATTTCATGTCTTCAGGGATGGCTACGCGCAACTCCTTGCACAAAAGGAAAAAATGGTCAATGGCGTTGCGCGAAGTAAACACGATAGCCGTGTAATCCAAGATGGATACTTTCTGCTGGCGGAATTCTTTTGCCGAAAGTCCTTCAACTTTGATGAAGGGACGGAAGACTAAATCTACACCGTACTTGGAAGCGATCTCGAAATAAGGAGATTTCTCAGAGGTTGGTTTGGGTTGTGAAACCAATATCTTCTTAATCATAGGTGTCCAAATATTTTTATAATAGTATGTCGTTCGTATATATCAGTGCCTGCCATAACCCGAAAAGGGGCATTATTTCAAGGGCACAAAAGTACACAATTAAATGCAGAACGCCATGAAAACTATGAAAAAAGATGTAAAACGTCTTATAAAATAGGAGAAGTTTGACGAAAATGAGCAACAGAACCAAATAAGACAATGCGAGATGTGCGGGCAGGTTAAAATAAACCATGACAAGAGCGAGGGGAAAAAACAAAATTCCTTCGCCGGCAACAAGAAAAGAATAGGATTCGCCCCAAGTTTTTCGTGCCTGCTTGTCAAAAAATACCCAATTCACAAAAGCATAAACGACTTGCTTAAGGCATAAATAGAGCCAACAAACAGCAATATAGATACCCAAAAGCGCATGGTAGGAAACAGGCACCATGAACAGGTCGTAGGTAGTTTGGACATAGTCAAAATAAATAAGCCCGGCCAAAAGCCCGGTTTGCAGGTAAAGGAACACGGCATGGCGCATTTCCCGACCTGTTTTCGTCCCAAAGAGCTGGTCTTTGTCCACCCGGTTCAGGAAAAAAATTTGGATGCGTTTCTGAATACCGCTCCTGTTGGCGGCTAAAATAGAAACCACCACAAAAAAGCAACATAACAGGATACAGGCCACCCAATTGTCGTTGCGCAACAAGTAAGGAAGCGGTTCGGATATTCTTCCAAAGGGACGAAATGGGATTTCCGGGTGATAGACAGGACTGTGCTGGAAAAAGCCTTCATCCTGGAAAGAAGGAAGTGTAGAAAATGACACATCCCCGGAGGGGATATCCCAACCGGGAAGATTCAACGTGTCCGGACGGGTCGAGCGCACCTGCATACGCTCCGGAAGGTTGGCTTGAACAGCAGAGTCTTGTTGGGCAGGAGTAGCGTCTTCCGGCAGGCTCTCAATAATATCAGCCGGATGGAAGTCTTTTTTCCGAACGGTTGCCCGGATGAAGGTTTGGCTGGCCGGGGGGCGGTTTTGAATAGAATCTCTCATGGCTTAAATGGCGGCGAATTTGCGGATGCTTTTATCCCAACATGGTGTGGACAGCAAGAGACTAACAGCTTCTGCAGGAGAAGATGCCACTTTCCATATATCCAAGTGAGCCGGACGCATGAAATGTTCTTCGGCTGCGCGTGAGAGCATCTCCAGCAAAGGGTCGTAGAAACCTTGGGCATTCAGGATGACAATAGGATTCAAATATAACCCCAATTGTTTCCAGGTGATGATTTCGAGCAGTTCTTCCAACGTGCCGCATCCGCCGGGCAAGGCGATGATGCCGTCCGAGAGACGAGCCATCGTTTCCTTGCGGCTGTGCATGTCATTGGTTTCAATCAGTTCTGTCAACCCAGGGTGGCACCATCCTTGTTCTATCATGAAACGGGGAATAACACCTGTCACTTTTCCGCCTGCAGCAAGACAAGCATCGGCACAGGCTTTCATCAATCCTTGGTTGCCCGCACCGTTAACCAGCCGTATGCCTTGTCCGGCCAGCATCCTCCCCAATTCGGAAGCAACATGAAAATAGGCTTCCGGCACTTGTGTGCTGGAAGCCGAATATACGCAAACAGATTGAATATGGTTCATGGTCAGGACAGTCCGAAAGCTGCTTTTATCTTGTCCACGTAATCCAATTTTTCCCAAGTGAACAACTCCACTTCCATGGTTTTCGTAGGCATGTAGCGGCTTTGGAACACTTTGGTGACAACACGGGGCTGACGACCCAAATGGCCATATGCGGCAGTCTCCTCATAAATGGGATTGCGCAACTTCAAGCGGTCTTCAATGGCTTTCGGACGCAGGTCGAACAGTTCCGCAATCTTTTGTGCGATGTCCCCGTCACTCATCTTGACATGGCTGCGCCCGTAGGTGTTGACGTAGATGTTCACCGGACGCGCCACGCCGATGGCATAGCTGACTTGCACCAGCATCTCGTCGGCCACACCGGCCGCTACCATGTTCTTGGCGATATGGCGGGCGGCATATGCAGCCGAGCGGTCCACCTTGGAAGGATCTTTTCCCGAAAAAGCACCTCCGCCATGCGCCCCTTTTCCGCCATAGGTGTCCACGATGATTTTGCGTCCGGTCAACCCAGTGTCTCCGTGCGGGCCTCCGATGACAAACTTGCCTGTCGGATTAACATGATAGGTGATGTTTCCGTCAAACAGTCTGAGGATGTCCGGGTTGTGTATCTCGCTGATGACGCGGGGCATCAGGATGTGAATGACATCTTCGCGTATCTTGTCCAGCATCTTGCGGTCGGCCTCTTCCTGATTGCCGTCCACGGGTTGCACGAAATCGTCGTGCTGGGTGGAAACCACGATGGTGTCCACGCGCACAGGCTTCCCGTGTGCGTCATATTCGATGGTCACCTGGCTTTTGGCATCAGGACGGAGGTAGGTCATTTCCTTGCCTTCGCGCCGTATGTCGGCCAATACGCGCAGGATTTTGTGGCTCAGGTCAAGGGACAGCGGCATGAAGTTTTCTGTTTCGTTGGTGGCGTAGCCGAACATCATGCCTTGGTCGCCCGCACCTTGCTCCATGGGGTCTTCGCGCTCCACGCCCCGGTTGATGTCCGGGCTTTGTTCATGGATGGCAGACAACACGCCACAGCTTTCGGCTTCGAACTTGTATTCCGCTTTGGTGTAGCCGATGCGGCGGATGGTGCGCCGCGCGATTTCCTGCAAATCGACATAAGCTTTTGATTTCACCTCTCCGGCCACGATGACCTGTCCGGTGGTGACCATCGTCTCGCAAGCCACTTTTGATTCGGGGTCGAAAGCCAATAATTCGTCCAGGATGGCATCGGAAATCTGGTCTGCCACTTTGTCGGGGTGTCCTTCGGACACGGATTCTGAAGTAAATAAGTAACCCATTTTTTTTGTAATTTGAATAAATGATAAGTTGAAAATGGGGTTTCATTGGGAAGGTATGCGTGCAATGCGGACATTGCCTTTAGCATTTTTTACTGTGGTTGCAAGCCGCCCAAATCTATCCACATTTGTATTTCGTCTGCAAAGTTAAGGAGAAAAGAAGAAAAGAGGCGTGTTTTCCCCAATTATTTATGTTTTTATTAGGTTTCTAGCTCGTTTTTTCCTATTTTTGACGCAGGAACGAGTTTTATTGATTAACCTAACGACAATAATTTATTTATCATGAACAAATCTCCTATTTTCAGGTGGGGCGCGACGCTGGCCATGGCGGTCTGCATGCTGTCTGCCCCGGCACAGGTGACGTTGGACATTGATGCTGGCCGGCGTGGACCTGCCATCGGCGAGCGTCATTACGGCCTTTTCTTCGAGGAAATCAACCATGCGGGTGATGGTGGCTTGTATGCGGAGTTGATTCACAACCGCTCGTTTGAGGACAACGCGGCGAATCCGGACAAGTGGTGGGCGGTAGGCAAAGCCGACATGTCTGTCACCACGGAAGGGCTGCTCAACGCGGCGCAAGGACATGCCCTTAGGCTGCAGATGCACGCACCGGGCGATGGTGTGCGCAACGAAGGTTTTTGGGGCATCGACGTGGTGGAAGGACGCGTTTACAAGCTGTCTTTTTGGATTCGCGCGGAGGAGGCTTATGAAGGTGTGTTGACTTGCTCGTTGCAGGCAGAAGACGGCACATCGTTGGGTGCGACGGAAATCCCGGCGGACGTGAACGGCGAGTGGGTGAAGCTGGAAGCTGAAATCACGGCCACGGGCGATGACCCGAAAGGATGGTTTGTGCTGACCGGAGATACGCCGGGCACGGTGGTGCTGGACGTGGTGAGCCTCTTCCCGCCGACATGGAAAGGCCGTGCGAACGGTTGCCGACCCGACTTGGCTGAAATGCTGGCGGCAATGAAGCCCGGATTCGTGCGTTTTCCCGGCGGATGCTATGTGGAAGGCGTGTGGGGAGGCGGGAGCACGAACCGCTTTGAATGGAAGAAGACCATCGGGCCGATAGAGGAACGTCCGGGCCACATGAACCAGAACTGGGGCTACCGCGTGACGGACGGGATGGGATTCCACGAGATGCTCCAGCTGACGGAAGATTTGGGCGCGGAACCGCTCTTCGTGGTGAACATGGGCATGGGGCACGGCTGGGCCGAAGACTACCGCCAGATTGATGAATACATCCAAGAGGCGCTTGACGCGATTGAGTATTGCAACGGCGACGCGCAGACCACGAAATGGGGCGCGGAGCGGGCAAAGAACGGGCATCCTGAGCCCTTCAATTTGCGCCTGATAGAGATAGGAAATGAGAATTATAACTTTTCCTCTGAAAACAATAGCGACCAAAGCGACCACTATGCGGAACGTTACATCCAGTTCTTCGAGGCCATCCGCGAAAAATATCCCGAAGTGACAATTATCGGCAACGTGGAAGCATGGGGCACAGACAATCCGTCGTGGCGCAATCCCTATCCCGTAGATGTGGTGGATGAGCATTATTACCGCAACCCGTCTTGGTTTGAAGGGAAATATAACAAATATGACACTTACAGCCGTTCGGCCCACAAGATTTATGTGGGCGAATATGCCGTGACGCAGGATTTCGGTGTGCAAGGTCACTTGGAGGCCGCTTTGGGCGAGGCCGTGTTCATGCTGGGCATGGAAAATAATTCGGACGTGTGCGTGATGAACAGCTACGCGCCGATATTTGCCAATGTGAACAACTACAATTGGCGTCCGGACATGATACAGTTCGATAGCCGCACAAGCTATGGTACTCCCTCGTATTATGTGCAACAGCTTTTCCCGAACAACGTGGGGAAAGAGAATGTGGAGTGGACGGAAGAAAACAATACGTCCCGTCGTGTAGGGTTGAGCACGTGGAGCACGACCGTCACGTTTGACAACGTGCGGGTGACGGGCGGCGATGGCACGGAAATATTCAGCGATGACTTTTCGTCCTCTAATTCCTTGTGGCAGGCAGGCGGCGGACGTTGGGAGGTGTCTGGCGGACAACTCCACCAAGAGGATGTCGCCATGATGGGCTCGGTGTACGTGTGCGACATTGAAGCCGGGGATGATTATACTTTTGAGGTGGAGGCCACGAAAAACAGCGGGGCTGAAGGTTTCCTGATTGCGTTCAATTACGTTGATGACAAGAATTATTGCTGGTGGAACTTGGGCGGATGGAACAACACGCAGCATGGCGTGGAAGTTTGCTCGGACGGGGTGAAGTCCACGGTGGCTTCCGTGGCGGGCGCTTTGGAGACGGGGCGCACCTACCGCATACGGATCCGGGTGGAGGGTACGCGCGTGAGATGCTACCTCGATGATGAATTGCTGCACGACTTTACGTTGCCTGCCGTCGAGCGGCGCAAGGTGTATGCGGCTGCCAGCATCGACGACGAGGCGGGTGTGCTTTATGTCAAACTGGTCAACCCGCATGCCGCGGCGCAGGCCGTGACTGTCAACTTGGCCAACGCTTCCGTCACGGGAGGCAGCATGGTGGAGCTGACAAGCGGGAGCAATAAAGATGAAAATTCGCTGGACAACCCGCGCAATGTCGTGCCGCGCGAATCGACGCTGGACGTTGCCGGGCAGCGGTTCACGGTGGACATGCCGGCTTGGTCGCTCCGAATCTTGCGGCTGGACGTGACGGACGTGAAAATCGTGGAGGAAGAACCTGCCACGTTGCCCGAACCGCTGGTGCAATACAGTTTTGAGGCAGGGAAAGGCACGGACGATTCGGGCACTTTCCAAGGCACGTTGCAGGGCGGCGCGTCCGTTGTGGCCATGGAGGATGGCAACCACGCGCTCTACACCGGGGCGGATGCAAAGGGCGGTTACCTGGATATGGGAGCCGATATGGCCCGTGCGACGCTCGGCGCGATAGAGGAGGATTATTCCGTGTCGGTGGACATTGCCTTGGCCGGCGTGGGCAACCTGGCGCAGGCATGCTGGGCCTATGGACTGGCGGACGGGACGGACAAATATATGGGGCTGGTCGGTTCGGCCGGCAACATGGACTGGAGCTTCACGGCCAAAGGTGATGCGGGGGCCAGTTTCGTGGCTTCGCGCGGCGGGTTGGGATATGGCCGGTGGCATAATCTGACCTACGTGCAGGAAGGCGGCATGGCCCGCTTCTACGTGGACGGGCGGCTGGTTGCGGAACAAGAGACCTCTTTCCATCCGGCGGATATCGCGGAGGGGCTGACGGAGGCTTATTTGGGGCGTTCGCCTTTTGAGAATGTCGCCTTGATGGCTGAGACTTATATGGATAATTTCCGAATTTACGGGCAGGCATTGGATGCCGCCCAAGTGGAGGAACTTTATGAGCAGGTGGCAGGCTTTTCGATGGAATCCGGCGAGGCAGACCTTGTGGATGCCTCAGCAGAGCTGGAGGCGCTTGGCAAGAAATTCGGTTTCCTGCATGCCACGGTCGCCCTTCCGGCGGAGACGGACGGAGGCGTTCCTTTGGCATGGGCGTTTGAACCCGGGGAGGCCAACGGCGGGCGCGTGACGCTCAGCGGGAACACGCTTTCGGTAAACAGCCTTCCTCAAGGCGTTGAACCGGTTATGGCGGGCACGTTGAAGGTTTCCATCGGCGGCGATGCGTCCGCTTCTTGGTCGTGCCCCGTGCGGCTGGCACCGGATGACAACCGTCATGGCTACCTGTATTGCTTCATGAATGCAGGCAATGAAATCACCAACTTCGCGTTGGGTACGAAGGAAGACCGGGGACACGTGTTCAACGTCCTGCTCGACGAGGGAGAGGTGTTCGACACGGAAGCCTTGGCCGGCATCGAGGGCGGCACACGCGATGCTTACCTCGGGCGCGGCGAAGAGGCGGACGGCTATTTCATCACCACCACGGACATGAAGCAACACGCTTCGGGTGTGTGGAACAACCATGGCATCAACCTGCTGCGTTCCAAGGACCTCATCCATTGGGAAGGCACGACGTTCGATTTCACCAAGGGCAAGTCCATCTTCTCAGACCCCGAGGCCGTGACGGGCATCTATGACACGGACGAGGAATATGCCCGCATCAACCGCGTGTGGGCGCCTCAGTTCGTCTGGGACAAGGACTATGGCAATGGCGAGGGGGCTTACTTGGTGTATTACTCCATCCTTTCCACGAACGAGGGCGACACGCGCGACCGCATCTTTTATTCGTATGCCGACCGGGAGTTTAAGACATTGACCCAGCCCCGGCTTTTCTTCGACCCGGGCGTGGCGGTCATTGATGCCGACATCGTATATAATCCCTACGACGGCCTTTATCACATGTTTTACAAGCGCGAAGGGGCTTCGGGCACCGAGCGCGGCATTTATGAGGCCACGAGCGACCGCCTTGTGGGCGGTACGTGGACTGACGTGGCGCACGTGACCAACGAAGGCAGTGAGCTGGTGGAAGCCCCCACGGCAGTGCGCCGCATCAATGAGGACGGCTACAATCTTTATTATATGCGTTATTCCGGCGGAAGCGCCTACAAATATTGCGAGACCGACCACTTGGGATTGAACATCAGCTATTCGACGAACGTGGGCGGCACAGGTGCGTTCCAGCACGGCTCGGTGATGACCGTCACGGAGGAAGAATACGTCATGCTGCAGGCCTGGAGCGACGTGCGCCTTCTCCTTCCGGAAATCATTTTATTGAAAGAGGAAAGCGGGAGCGCGGCCTTTGACGAAGCCATCCGGCAGGCGGAAAGCGCGTTGGATTTGACTACGGTGGCGGAGCTGGCTTCGGCTCTTCCGGCGGCCCGTGCCGCCCTGATGGATGCCGCCGTGGCATACGCGGAGGAGGAATCCGGGGAAGGAGAAACCGACTTGACCTTCCTCCTGAAGAATCCCGGTTTCGATGAATATGGCTCGGGCTGGAGCGGTACGGCGTTCTCGGCAGCGGGCCCCGATGTGGCAGAATTTTTCAACACTACTTTTGACACTTATCAGGTGTTGCGCGACATGCCTGCGGGGACATACCGTTTCCTCTGCCAGGGCTTTTACCGCGATGGAGACTATGTGGTGGCCTATCCTGCCCGACAGGACGGGACGGAGCAGTTGCGGGCGGTGCTTTACGTGAACGACGCGGCACAGCCTTTCATGTCGCTCTTCGATGAGTCCGCGCCCTACACTTATTCGCCCTATACTTATCCCGACAACGTGGCAACGGCTCACAGGGCCTTCAACATTGACGGCGAGTATGCAGACAACGAAGTGGAATACAAGCAGGAGCAGCGAGGCGACCTGCGGCTGGGCATTGCCAAAGACGAGTACCAGACGCACGATTGGACGTGTTTTGACAATTTCCGTCTTTATTTCAAAGCCTTGCCGACGGCCATCCGTGAAGTGACGGGAACAACTGTGGGCAATCCGGTGAATGTTTATACCATCAGCGGTATGAAAGTACGCAGCAGGGTCGCCCAGGACAAGGCTGTAGAGGGCCTGGCCAAAGGCATTTATATCGTTGGGGGGCGGAAAGTGGTCGTGAGCAAACACTAAGAAAAGACACCCTTCATATTGAACAGATGCGGTCTTCGGGACGGAAACGTCCGGAGACCGCATTATATATTATAGCCGAACAAAAATGGTTTGCGAAAAATCTTCCTGCATGTCGGGGAAGGAAAAGCAGTTCGTCCGGACAGGGTGTGCATAGAGGACTCCCCGCCTCACGGCCTAAAAGTTTCAGAGCCTGAAACACCCAGTTTCAGAGCCTGAAACACTCTGTTCCAAAGCCTGGAACACCCGGTTTCAAGGCCTGAAACACCCAGTTCCAAGTGCCTGAAACACCCAGTTCCAAGTGCTTGAAACACCCAGTTCCAAGTGCTTGAAACTTTCATGCTTGGATATTATTCCCAAAAACCACACAAAAAGAAGAGCCGGAGTCACTTCTAACTAAGTTTCGTTGTGCAATTCGCAAACCATTTCTTTTTGACTATATATGTGCGTTAGACCGACTCGTTCGTCTCAGGAATGACGGGGGCGTATGCGTTTCAGTAAAAGCGTAAGATTGTCACGGATGCTACGGTCGAGGATAATCAGTACGACAGCTACAAGGATGAATGCAATGCCTATGGCTTCGCTCCACGTAAAGGCTTCATTAAATACCAATGCACCTATACACACGGCTGTCACCGGTTCCAAGGCACCGAGGATGGAAGTTAGCGTCCCGCCGATGTGGCGCACAGCCACCAGCAGGGTGATGTTCGATATGACAGTGGGAGCCACAGCCAGCAAAAGAATGTTGACGGCCGATATGGCATCGGGAACTGGTTGAAGCTGGAAGCCAATTCCTGTCTTGACGCCGAACATCACGGTCGTGAAGACAAACACATAGAAGGCCAGTTTGCGGCTGTGCATGTCCTTGATGCGCGACTTGTTGACGGCGATGATGTAGCTGGCATAGCCTACGGCGGAAAGCAGCACGACGGCCACGCTGATTGGCTCGAGCCGTGTTTCCGTGCCTTGCAGGGAAAGGCGGGCTACTCCGGCAACAGCCAACACAATGGCCGTCCACGTCACCCATGAAGTTTTTTCACGGAACAACAACAGCATCAGCAGTGTCACGAACACAGGATAGGTGAAATGGAGAGTGGTGGCTACGCCCGCTCCCATCACCTCGTAGCCATAGAGCAGGAACATGGCGGAAGCGGTGTAGAACAAGGCCAGCATCACGAGAATCGGCAGGTCGCGCAGGCTGATGCGGAACGATTCCTTTTTGATGAGCATCATGATGCCGAGGGCCATCGTGGCTACAAGGAAACGGTAGAACAGGATGGAGTCCGACTGCATGCCTTTTTGCATCAGTGGTAGCGTGAAGAGTGGAATCAATCCGAAAGTCACCGAAGTGACGATGCCGTAGAAGAATCCTTTTATTTTGTTCTGCATGTCAAATCTCTTTTTTAGTAGTTATATTTGTTTGGATGGCCGCGAGGTTGCGCGCCAGCCCTTCATATTTGGCGCGTTTCACGGCAGAGCCTTTGAAAAGGCGGCGATATTGTTCCACGTCAAGATGTAGCCAATCGGCATCTGTCATGGTTTGAAGCTCCGACGAGGGAGCAAAAGCCTCTTCCGTGGTCGGCGTGGCGGTGCGCAGATGGGGGCAGGCACGCAGGCAACGATCGCAACCATAGAAATAAGGAAACATCTTCGTGGCGGCTTCCGCAGGAATCTCCCCACGGTTTTCTATGGTCAGATAACTCAGGCAGCGACGGGCATCAAGCCCTTCCGGAGTGAGTGCATGAGTGGGACAGGCATCACGGCAACGGGTGCAGTTTCCACATCCTTTGTCCATTGGCGCATCATACTGGTCTGCGGGGAGGTTGAGCAGTATCTCACCAAGGAAAAATGCGCTCCCCATATATGGAATGACCAATTGGGTGTGATGCCCGATCCATCCGATTCCGCATTGCCATGCCCAATAACGTTCGAGCACGGGAGCAGTGTCGCAACACACACGACCCTCGGCAGCAGGAAAAGCTGTTTGCAGAGTGGAAAGCAACCGATGCAGTTTGTCACGTACCACATCGTGGTAGTCTTTGCCATAAACGTACCAGGAAAGTTGCAAGCGGTCATCCGGAGCCGGATTGGCGGGGACATAACTCATGGCCAGGCTGACCACCGTGTGGCAACCTTCCATCAGTTTGCGCGGGTCTAGTCGCAGAGCCTCATGATTCTCCATGTAAGCCATGCCGGCTTGACACCCTCGTGCAAGCCATTGCCTGAAGAACCCAGTGTGGGCTGCATTAACAGCCCCTGCCGGAGACAATCCACAGGCAGAAAAGCCGAGGCGCACGGCCTCGGCTTTAATATATGCTGCAGAAAGCAGTTGGGTCTTTTCCATTTCTTTGTATTACTCCAACACTTTGAATGTGTAACCTTGGTCTTCCAGCCATTGCAGGGACTCGGGCAACGCCGTGCGCAACTTGTCAATGCTCTTAAGCGAATCGTGGAACGTGATGATGGAGCCGTTGCGGGCATAACGTTTCACATTGTCCACCACATCGCGTGCCGTGACCCGTTTGCTGTAGTCGCGTGTCACAAGATCCCACATGACGATACGGTAGTGCTTGCGGAGCAGTTTGAACTGCAATAAACGCATCCATCCGTGCGGCGGACGAAACAAGTTGGTGTGGAGCAACTGGTTGGCCTTGTCCGCATTTTCCAAGTACTCCTTGCAGGAATGCTTGAATCCACCGATGTGGTTGAACGTATGGTTGCCAATACGATGACCGCGTTCAACCACCATGCGATAGACCTCCGGATGCTTACGCACATTGTCGCCCACCATGAAGAAAGTGGCCTTCACGCCGAAACGGTCGAGCGTGTCCAGCACGAACGGCGTGGCTTCGGGAATGGGGCCATCGTCGAACGTAAGATAAACCACTTTCTTCTTTCGGCTCATCCGCCAGATGGCCGTGGGATAGAGCCAGCGCAGGAACCTTGCCGGTTGTTCGATGAACATGTCGTGCGGGCTATCTGTAAAGACTTACTCCACGTTGGTGGCAAGACATGGCATATTTGCTGGCCTCTGCATTCCATGCCTCCGCCTTTTTCTCATCGTAAGAAGCGTAGGTTTGCGCAATGTTGCCGAGTGTGACCACAGCAATGAGGCAGTCACGTGTGGATTGCAACAACCGTGGAGTACTCAGGCTAAGATACCAGTCAAGATATTCTTTGGCGTTTTGTCCTACAGCTTCGAGAATCTTTCCGCCTTCGGCTTTATGCCCGGTACGTAACCAAACTTCAGCCAATTCCACGGAATTACCCATCATGTGTTCATGGGGAACAACCACAGGCGGAAGCTCCTCTTCAGCCCGCTGCACCACTTTGAGGGCCTTATCCGCCTTGCCCTCCCTCATCAGTTCCTGCGCCAGTTGGGCGAAGAGACGGCGATGGGTGTAACACATGCGGATGACCGTCTCGTCGAGATATACATCGGGATGCTCTTTCAGTCCGCCGTATTTGAACTTATTCATCATGTTGTCATACATGCGTTCAGTATCGACCATACGTCCGCTCGCTTTCGTGTCGAACGGAGTAATACGACAAGCCAAACCTTCCTGCACGAAGTTGTCACCAAGGTGTCCGTAATTATCCGGCCCCACAGTAGTGGACATGTAGAGCGGACGTTCCCAATCACCATGCGAAATCATTTCGAGCATCATCATCTCGCTCTTATAGACGGCGCGTTTGCCTTTGAGGGAGATGTGCATCACATCGGGGATAGAGTCGGCGGCAACCATCATGCCCGAGCGGCGCACAGACTCCTTGTCCACTGTCACTACGATGCTGTCGGTGGGGAAAATCTGAAGGTCGGGGTTGTCGCTCAGAATCCAATACTTGATGATGTTCTTCAACTCATACGGGTTGTCGCCGAGCATCTGCTTCAGTTCCTCAGGGCTATCCTTATAGTAATCGAGCACTTGTGCCAGCGCGTCGGCTTGCACAGGAATAGCCTCGTGTACGCCCGTCACGTAATCAATACGTTTCCAACTGATGGGCAATGAAGGCGAGTCATAGGCCGGACGGCACATTTGATCAATGTACCAGTCGGTCTGCAAGTAACTCAAATTGCAGACACGGGCATCCGTGCGCACCCCTTCCGTTTCCTGGTTATACCACAAAGGGAAAGTGTCATTGTCACCGTTAGTGAAGATAACAGGATTTCCTTTATCCGGAAGCGAATTCAAGTAGTTCTGCCCGAAGTCACGACAAGTGTATCGATTGCTGCGATCGTGGTCGTCCCATGTCTGTCCGGCCATTTGTATCGGTACGAACAAAGCGAGCAGGCTAACCAAGGCTGCACCCATTTCGGGCACTTTCAGGCGGCGCAAGCCATCAACGATGGCAGCCACGCCCATGCCCACCCAAATGGCGAAGGCGTAGAACGACCCGGCATAAGCATAGTCGCGCTCACGCGGTTGCAGGGGTGTTTGGTTGAGGTAAACCACGATGGCGAGTCCCGTCATGAAGAACAGGAAGAACACCACCCAGAACTGCCTTACGCCTTCCTGGTTCTTATAGGCTTGCCAAAACAGACCGATAAGCCCCAGCAGCAAAGGCAGGCAGTAGAACACATTGTGCCCCTTGTTTTCCTGCAGCTCCGTGGGAAGCTTGCTTTGGTCACCCAACCGGGCGTTGTCGATGAAAGGAATCCCGGTGAGCCAGTTGCCGTGCTCCAGCTCGCCGTTGCCTTGTATGTCGTTCTGTCTTCCTGCGAAATTCCACATGAAATATCGCCAGTACATGAAGTTAATCTGGTAGCTGAAGAAGAAGCGCAGGTTTTCCCATTGCGTGGGCATCTTCACCATGACGGTCTGCCCGCACTGGTCGGCAGGCACTTGCCGCCCCTTCACGCCACCCATCCAATCTTCGTATGCCCGCACGTGTTCCGCGCGGTCGGAATACATGCGGGGGAAGAACATGTTTTGCCCATACACCGGCTCTTTCGTGCGATATACGATGTGATAAGCATCCTTTTCGTCGGCCGAACGTTTCTCCACGCGCTGCCAGACCGGCGCGCCTTCCTTGTATTGGGGCACACAGTAGCCGTCTCCCGTGGGTTTGAACACGATTTTCGACTCGTATGCCTGTCCGTAGAAAAGCGGGCGGCTGCCGTATTGTTCGCGGTTCAGGTAGGAGCCAAGCGTAAAGATGTCCTCGGGCGAGTTTTGGTCCATAGGCGGGTTGGTGGTAGAGCGGATTACGATGACTGCATACGAACTGTAGCCTATCATAATCATCAGCATGCAGAGCAACGACGTGTTCATCACGCGCGGGCTGATCAGCGGTTCGCCCAGCACCTTGCGGTTCAACAAATAAGCCAATGCGCCGATGACGATGATGCCCACGATGAAGCTTGTCCATCCGTAACCATAGAATGGGATACCAAGCATGGCCACGGCACACAAGTAAGCGATATTCATGCGGCGGCGATTCTTCTGCACGATGGTTTCGCGAATGGCCCAAAGCACCACGGCGATGAGGCAGAAAATATAAAAGATAAGCCCTGTGTTGAACGGCATGCCCAGTGTATTCACGAAAAGCAATTCAAACCATCCACCCACCTTAACGATGCCCGGCACGATGCCATAGAGCACGGCGGCCACAAGCACGAATGAGCACACCAAAGCCCAAAGCGAACCTTTCACATTAGCATTGGGATGCTTCTTGTAATACCATATCAGCACAATAGCTGGCAAACATAGCAAGTTAAGCAAGTGGACACCGATGGAAAGCCCCGTCAGGTATGCGATAAGCACCAACCAACGGTCACTATGCGGTTCATCGGCATGTTCCTCCCATTTCAGGATGAGCCAGAACACCACGGCCGTAAACAACGAGGAATAAGCATAGACTTCACCTTCCACCGCACTGAACCAAAACGTGTCACTGAACGTATAGACCAATGCGCCCACTAAACCGCTAACCATGATGGCAATAAGCCGCGCCGGCGTCATTTGTGCATAATCGGGGCACACAAGTTTGCGGGTCAAGTGCGTGATACTCCAAAAAAGCAACATGATGCAACCTGCGCTCATCAGAGCCGACATCGTATTCACCATAAGAGCGACCCGCGAAGGATCATCGGTGAACTGTGAGAAAAGGTTGGCCGTAAGCATGAAAAACGGTGCGCCGGGCGGATGTCCAACTTCCAGTTTGTAGCCGGTAGTAATAAACTCCGGACAGTCCCAAAAACTTGCGGTAGGCTCAATGGTCGAGCAATAAACCCACGCGGCAATGGCAAATGTGATCCAACCCAAGAGGTTGTTCACAAGTTTGAACTGTTTCATTGTTTTGCGTTTATTTTGTTCTTGATTATTTCCTCAATTTGCAAAGTTAGCAACTATTTCCTTTTCGAGCGGTGCTTTTCCGTGCCACAACGGACTTCGTCCGCCCTTTTAACTTTGTTTGTGACATTTTAGTACCCTGTGGGGATAGTTCCCATGTCCGATTAGGTCTATCGGACAATTGAATTTTTCTTCCAACCAACCTTCGGGCAATTCCGTATCGGGATGATAGTCGAGAGTTTCATTGACACAAGCGATGGTACGCACGTTTTGCAGAACAGAGCCAAGGTCGTGACTGACAAGAATAATTGCGCTCTCGCGGTTGATGTCATTCAGCAACTGGTAGAGTTGGGTCTCAAAGCGTTTGTCAATATAGGTGTTCGGTTCGTCCAGGATGACCACGTCGGGCTGAGAGACAATGGCGCGTCCTAACAGGGCACGTTGCAATTGTCCACCGCTCAAAGTTCCTATCGGACGTTGGGAGAGGTCTTCCAAGCCCATCCGCCGGAGCATGTCTTCCACTGCCGTATGTTGGTCGGCGGAATACCGTTGCCAAATCTTTTTCTTTAGTCCAGACAACACGACCTCATAAACGGAAATAGGAAAGTCTTTATCTATTTTATTATATTGAGGCAGATAGCCCATGCGAATAGACGGAACCGCTTTTCCATTGCGGTAGAATGTCATGGAGCCAGAAGAGGGCTTCTTCAGTCCGAGGATGGTTTTTACTAATGTGGTCTTTCCGCCTCCGTTGGGACCGATGATGCCAAGAAAATCCCGCACATACACCGTCAGGTCGATATCGCGGAGCACTTCCTTACGTCCGTATCCCGCACGGACTTTCCTAAGTTCTATCAAAGATCCTTTTTGCATTGTTCGTCTAATGTTTGGGCTATTCTCAGCATTTCTTCTTTCCAATCGTATGCAAGCGGATTGATGCTAACAATTCGCGTACCTGTTTCCTTAGCGATGAGTTCGGCGTTTTTCCGGTCGAATTCCTTCTGTACAAAGATGATGCGCACGTTTTGTGCCTTGCAATGGTTAATGAGTCGCACTATTTTTGCCGGCGAAGGCTCTTTGCCATCTGTTTCAATGGCGATTTGTGTCAGTCCATAATCATGAGCAAAATAAGTAAGCGCAGGATGATAGATGAGAAAAGCCTTTGTAGATGCATGTTCCAACAGGCTTTGGATACTGTCATCGACATTTTGAATTTCAGAGCGCATAATTTGGAGATTCCTGTGGAACATGTCGGCATGTACCGTGTCAAGGCGACAAAGGGCCGTACAGATGTTTTGTGCGATAACAGCCATGTTGCGCGGTGAAGTCCACATGTGGGGGTCGGTAACGTTTTCCGTACCGCCATGGCAGTGCCCAGCAAGTGGAGTGATTCCTTCCGCAGTCTTGACAAAGGCCACCCCAGGCGCGTTTTGTTGCAATCTGTCCATCCAAATACGTTCGAATCCCAATTCGCCTATACTGAAATAGGCCAAACTCTCTCCGAGCCGTGCCATTTGTTCAGGTGTAGGTTCGTAAGTTTCCGGGCTACTGCCTTTCGGTACGAAAGTAGTTACGTTGAAAGCCCCGCCTGCAATCCGTTCCGTCACATAACGTAACGGTTCAATAGACACGGTAAGCGTTTTTTCCGGTTTGCCATTTTCGTTTCCCGGCTTCGTTTGTTTGCATCCGACAAATAAGCCGCAGCAAAACAAGATAAAGAAAAAAATACGGTTTCTCATTTCCTTCAAAATAGAGTGACTGTGTAAACCAACACGGCGTAGCGGGTCAGTTTGCCGAGCGTAATGGAAATCAAGCAGATGAGCCAGTTGGCGCGCATGAATCCCAATGCCACCGAGATGGCATCGCCAATGACGGGCACAAAACAGAGGAAGCCGCCGACCCAAGCACCTTTCCGTTCCATCCAATGTTGCGCCCGTTCCATTTTTTCTTTTTTCACGTGCAGGTATTTTTCAATCCATTCGATGCGTCCAAGCCGTCCGATGCTGTAATTGAACATGCTGCCGGCTACATTTCCAGCCGTCCCCCAAAGCAACAGCGGAAGCGGCGAGAGTCCGGCCACTTGGAGCCCCACCATGACCGCCTCCGAGCTAAAAGGGAAAACACTGGCCGCCAAGAAAGCCGCAACAAACATGCCCCAATAACCGTATTGAATCAGAATATCAACAAACGCGTCCATAAGTTAGAAAGTGCCAAGACGGATAAAATGAAAATAGAAAGGATGAACAACGAATTAGAGAAGCGTCCCTTCGTCAATGCAAAATAATGTGCAATGAGCGGAGCAGAATTCATGAACAACAAACCGGAAAGCATGGGGAAATGTATGGGCTGCAGGACCATGAACACGACAATGAGCAATTCCTGAATCATGATGAAATAAAGCAGCATCCGAGTGCGGATCTTTTCGTTGAAACTGGTGCGGATACAATGGGCAGAAGCAATCAGCGACAAAATGACCACCCAAGCAATAAAGCTGACTTGCAGGTAATCGAAATGTTGGTAATTGTCTGGCCGTAACGGCTGGAATTGTACCAATGCAGCAAAATGTGCCGTGAAATGGCTGAAATTTCCTGTGTAAATGTCATATCCGGCCATGAACCAATAAGGCAAGATAAGCCCTAAGATGGCTCCACAAAAAGTACGCCAATGCAATGAACGGAAGAAAATGACAGAATACCACAAATAAAAGGGTACAAAATAAAGCAGTTGCGGGAAAAACAGGCTTCCGATGCCAATGCACAAGAAGGAATTGAACAAAGGAGAAACGGCATCCGTCCGTTGATAGGAACGAAACAACAGATTATAAGAGGCCAACATGGTACAAGCGATGATACCAGCCGATTGCAACGAATGCAGACTGAATGCAGCACCCATTATGGCAACATAGACCGCAGGTGTGAGCAAGCTACGAATACGGATAAGGGCATTGGCATTATTGGTTTCCAGCCACAGGTAAGTCGTCAGTCCGCACAAAAGCCATCCCCACAGCATGTCAAGGGTATAGATTCCTTCCGCGCACCACAAGAGGGTGGCGAAGATAGCGGCAACGGGCAGCGTGTAGCCGCTCGTCGCCACTTTGTTTTGGAATCTGTTCCTCTTCATGGCGGTTTATAAATCTTGTCCGATGTCGGAACGGAAGTATTTCTTTTCGAAACGTATCTTCTGGGCTTGTTCAAAAGACTGTTTCAAGGCTTCTTCCTTGTTTTGTCCATAGGAGCTGACGGCGATGACCCGTCCGCCGTTGGTCACGACTTGCCCGTCTTTTAAGGCCGTTCCGGCATGGAAGACGATGCTGTCCGTCACCTCGTTGATGCCTGTGATGGGGAAACCTTTCTCGTAGGCTTCCGGATAGCCGCCTGATACCAGCATGACGCATACGACACTGCGTCCGTCGATTTCCAGTGTCCGCCGGTCAAGGTCGCCTCGCGCCACACCTTCCAGCAAATCCACCAAATCGCTCTTAATGCGCAACATGACGCTTTCCGTTTCCGGGTCGCCCATGCGGACGTTGTATTCTATTACCATCGGGTCGCCATCCACGTTAATCAGTCCGAAGAAAATGAATCCCTTGTAGTCAATGCCTTCTTCAGCCAGTCCTTCCACTGTGGGACGAATGATGCGGTCTTCTACCTTCTGCATCCATTCCGAAGTGGCAAACGGAACAGGCGACACGCTTCCCATACCGCCGGTATTCAACCCGGTGTCGTGTTCACCGATGCGCTTGTAGTCCTTTGCTTCGGGAAGGATTTTGTAGTGTTGCCCGTCGGTGAGGACGAACACGGAACATTCGATGCCGCTAAGGAACTCTTCGATGACCACTGAAGAAGAAGCCGTACCAAACATGCCTCCCAGCATTTCCTTGAGCTCTTTGCGGGCTTCGTCCAACGTAGGCAGAATGAGCACACCTTTCCCTGCGCACAGCCCGTCGGCTTTCAGCACATAGGGGGCTTTCAGCGTTTCCAGGAATCGCAGGCCTTCTTCCAGCGTGTCCCCGGTGAAGGTGCGGTAGGCGGCGGTCGGGATACCGTGGCGTTGCATGAAACCTTTGGCGAAATCCTTGCTGCCTTCCAGCACGGCACCTTGTTTTGACGGGCCGATGACGGGAATGCCTTTCAATTGGCTGTCGTTTTTGAAAAAGTCATAAACGCCTTTCACCAGCGGGTCTTCCGGGCCAACGACTACCATGTCGATGCCGTTGTCAAGCACAAATTGCTTGATGCCGTTGAAGTCATCGGCTTTAAGAGGTACGTTCTGCCCCACCGTACTGGTACCCGCGTTACCGGGAGCGATGTAGAGCCGGTCCACTTTCTTGCTTTGTGCGATTTTCCAAGCTAGGGCGTGTTCACGCCCTCCGCTGCCTAAAAGTAATATATTCATCTTATTTTCTCCTTTTTTTATTTCAAATAATCTTCAAAATATTGCGTGATGCGTTCGTGCAAGTGTACACGATCGGTACCCATCATGTTGTGCTCGTCGCCCGGATAGACGAAAAAGTCAGGTTGTGTGCCTGCGTCGATGCAGGCCCGCATGAACGAAAGGGAATGTTGCGGCACACAGACGGGGTCGTTGTAACCGATGATGACCTGCAACTTCCCTTTCAGGTTGCCAGCCTTCAGCCGCAGGTTGCTACCTTTGTAACCTTCGGGGTTGGCTTGCGGTGTGTCCATGTAACGCTCGCCATACATTGCTTCATAATATTGCCAGTCGATGACAGGCCCACCCGCCACACCGACTTTGAACACATCGGGATAAGTAAGCATCAAGTTGGTGGTCATGAATCCGCCAAACGACCAACCGTGCACCCCAATACGTCCGGCATCCACGTAGGGCAATGATTTTAGGAACTTCACACCTTCCATCTGGTCTTTCATTTCCTCCACACCGAGGTGGCGGAACGTGACGTTCTCGAATGCCAATCCACGATGTTCCGAGCCACGGTTGTCAAGAATGAACAGCAAGTAACCTTTCTGTGCCATGTAGATTTCCCAACCACGGGTCAAATAGTTCCGGCTAGCATCCACATTGTGGGCATGCGGCCCTCCATAGACGTAGATGACTGTCGGATATTTCTTCGTAGCATCAAAATCCACGGGTTTCACCATACGATAATACAGGTCTGTCGTGCCATCGGCAGCTTTGATGCTTCCGCAGGTGATTTCGGGCACGGCATAATCTTTCCACGGGTCTTCCGCATCGAGCAGGTTCCGGCTTTTGCCTTTGTGCGTGGAAGTGATGTCCACACGCCGCACCACAGTGGGAGAAGAATAAGTATCTATTAAAAACTTTCCTTCCTTGCTTAGGCTGGCATAGTGTACACCTTCCCCGTTATCCATCGGTTTGCGTTTGCCGTTTCCAAGTTCCACCTTATATATATTGGCTTGCAACGGATGGCGTTCGTTGCTGCAAATGAACAGGCTCTTGTCTTTGACATTGAATCCGAGCACGTCTTTCACCACCCATTTGCCCGAGGTCAGTTGGCCGACCTTGACTTTTTCGATGTATGTGCCCCCGCCTGCGGCTTGCTGTTCGTTTCCGTCTTGCGGTGCATTCAGGTCAAACAAATAAAGGTGGTTGTAACCGTCGCGTTGGCTTTGGTAGATGAATTTGGAACTGTCCCATGGCAAAAAGAGTAAGCCATGTTGGGGCTCCACGTATTTGGGGTGCGTTTCTTCATAGAACACACCTTCCTTTTTCCCCGTAGCGGCATCGTAGCAGGCCAGTTCCGCATGGTTTTGGTCGCGGTTCAGTTCAATCATGTAAATCTTGCGGCTGTCCGGACTCCACGTGATGTTGGTGAAATAACGGTCGGTGGGGTCGCCGGCTTGCAGCCAAACGGTTTGTTCCGTAACCGGGTTGAACACGCCAACGGTCACCTTGTGCGTCTTTTCTCCGGCCATGGGATACTTGCAGGAATAGGTGGTGGCAATCCGCGTGGTGATGTCCACCTGCGGATAGTCGGGCACCATGCTTTGGTCCATACGGTAAAAGGCCAGCAACTGTCCGTCCGGGCTCCAAAACGTGCCTTTGACGATGCCAAACTCGTTGCGGTGTACGGCCTGGCCATACACGAGGTCGTTGCTTCCGTCCTTGGACACGGCGACGGTTTTTCCGTTTTCACCTTTGATGACATACAAATTCTGTTCCCTCACGAAAGCCAGGTTGTTCGTGGCCGTTGCGCGATCCAGGGCAGCCGCGTCGGCGGGATAGGTCTGTGCATAGACTTTTTCCCCTTTTTTGAAATCAATGACGGCGTATGTCCGTGTGTGGGGTGAACCGGCTTGTTTGCGGTCTGAAATGGTGACGGCCACCAATGGTTTTTGTGCATCGGGGAACGACACGTAGTAACAGCTGCGCACCAACGGGCTGCCTGCAGGGGCTTCCAGCCATTGGTTGAGCTGTTCAAGGGTAAACAATGTTTTCTTTTTCCCGTTGTCCGCATCAATTTCATGGCAGGCATCCAGTGTCGTTTCCACACAACGGTCACCCCACCACTCTGTGTAGAGGCTTTGGGGTTGCATTTGGGAATAAGTGCTTCCCCCTGGCATCAGGTCGTCCAAGGTGAAGCTCTTTTTTCCTTGTGCCATGAGCGACAAAGGCAAGCACATAAGCCAGAGCAAAAAATTAATCTTCTTCATCATCATACCGGTTACTCCTTCTGTCTCTTGGATATGGTTTCCGGTTACGGTCGAAACCGCCTTGACGGTCGCGGCCGAAGTCTTGGCGTTCCCGTCCGAATCTCCGTCCTCCACGGTCGGAATCTCTTCTCTCACGATCATAATCCCTCCTTTCACGGCCATAGTCACGGCCGTAGTCTTCGTTCCGGCCATAATCTCTACGCTCGCGGTCAAATGGTTTTTCTTCGCGCCTTGGCGGTCTCCGTTCCCATTCGTCTTTTTCGCGGCGGTTGAACGGCCGTCCTCCACGCGGCCGACTGTCGCGGTCGTCAAATCCGCGTCCTCTCACGTGGAACTCTTCTTCTTCGTCCTCTTCATCGAGAGCCCTCTTGAATTCACGGTGCATCTTAAAGCGGCGTTTGTCCGCCATTTGGCGACGTTCTTCCTCGCTCTTTATTTCTCCGCCCTCGGCCCTCATTTCTTTATATTTTCCGCTGAAGATCTGGTATTTCCGGAATTCACATTCCAATGAACCGTTGAACAAAGGTATCTTGAATGACGGTTTCAGTCCGATTTGGTCGAAGCATTCTTCGCGGTAGCTCAAAATCCATGCATCGTTGTCCAGGAACTGGTGCTTCAGCCGTTCGCCTATGGCACGGTACAGCCCCAACAGGTCTGGCGCGGAGATGCGTTCGCCATATGGCGGGTTGGTGATAATGATACTTTTTTCCGCTGGTTGTGTAAACTGGCGGAAGTCTTGCTGGTTGATTTCGATTTCCTTGCTTAGTCCGGCCGCTTTCACATTCCGCGTAGCGATGTCCACGGCATTGCGGTTGATGTCGTAACCGTAAATCTTATGGGCGAACTCGTGCTCCTGCGAATCGTCGTTATAAATCCGGTCGAGGAGTTCCTTGTCGAAGTCCGGCCATTTCTCAAAGGCATACACCTTGCGGAACACGCCCGGGGCAATGCCACGGGCAATAAGGGCAGCCTCAATGGGAATCGTACCCGAACCGCACATCGGATCTATCAGGTCGCATTCCCCGTGCCATCCGGTGAGCAGAATCATGCCGGCAGCCAATACTTCGTTCAGCGGGGCTTCCACCGATTCTTGCCGGTAGCCACGCCGATGCAGCGATTCTCCGGAGCTGTCCAGTGAAAGGGTGCAGTCGTTTTCGGCGATATGTATGTTTAATTGCAAGTCCGGGTTGGTCACGCTGATGTTGGGGCGTGTCCCCGTAGTCTCGCGGAAGAAGTCCACGATAGCGTCTTTCACCTTGTAGGCTACGAACTTGCTGTGGCGGAATTCCTTGGAGAATACCACGGAATCCACGGCGAAGCTGGTGCCGTTGTCCAGGTATTGTGTCCAATCTATGGCCTTGACGGCGTTATATACTTGGTCGGCAGAATCTGCCTTGAAATGTTTGATGGGTTTCAGGATACGGATGGCGGTACGCAGGGCGAAGTTCGCGCGGTACATCATTTCCTTGTCTCCAGTAAAAGACACCATCCTATGTCCAGTTTGGACGTTGTTTGCCCCCAGTTCGGTCAGCTCTTTGGCCAAAACTTCTTCCAGTCCTTGGAAGGTTTTGGCGATGAGTTCAAATTCGGTTTCCATTGTGTAATTAAGTTCGATGGATGCTTGTTTTTATTTGGTATGTTCTATCTGTATTTCTTCTGTACGAGTCGGGCACCGGCAGGCACGTCTTCCGTCACCCAAATGTTCCCACCGACAGTGGCACCTCGCCCCACTGTGATGCGCCCCAGTATAGTGGCATTGGAATACACTATCACGTCATCCTCCAAGATGGGATGGCGCGGAATACCCTTTATAGGATTGCCATTTTCATCAAGCGGGAAGCTTTTTGCACCGAGCGTCACCCCTTGGTAGAGTTTCACGTGGTTGCCTATGATGCAGGTAGCCCCAATCACCACACCCGTACCATGGTCAATAGTGAAATGATGCCCGATCTGTGCCGCCGGATGGATGTCGATGCCTGTTTCCGAATGTGCCATTTCCGTAATGATACGTGGAATCAGGGGAACACCGAGCAACAGCAATTCATGGGCGATGCGATAATTGCTCAAAGCCTTGATGATAGGATAGCAACTGATGATTTCCCCGTAGGATTCAGCGGCAGGATCTCCGTTGTAGGCCGCCTCCACATCGGTAGCCAACACACGGCGCAAGGCCGGCAACCGGCTGATAAACTGTCCGGACAACTGGATGGCTTTCTCGCGATAGGCGTCACACGACGGATATTCCGGCAGATTGCAACCGTCTTCATCGGCAAAGCAAAGTCCGGCATGAATCTGTTCGGCCAAAAGGCTGTAGAGACGTTCGATGTTGACACCGATATGGTAGGTGATGGTATGTTGATTGACCGTGGACTTTCCATAGAATCCCGGGAATAGGATGGCACGGCAAAGCTCTATCGTTTCGCGCAGCACTTTTCCCGAAGGTAACGGATCGCCGTCTTTATGCTCATGGAACAAGCCTCTCAGTGACGAACCTTCGGACAGTTCGGTGACGGTTTGTGCCAAGAGATGCGTGAAGTTCAGTTGACTCATTAAATTAAATAATGTGTAATAATCTCTCTGCAAAGATAAGAAAAGATAAATAAATCAGGCATTCTTTAAGGAAAAAATGCCTGATTATTTACCAAACATGGCTGTTTAGCTCTTTTTGGGGCTTGTTCATGCCTGTCTTACGCTTTGCACGAGCTTATATAACTTGTCGTTCGGACGTACTTTCTCGGGAACCCGGAACGACACACGCATGCCTTTGTCCACCGCGTCCACTGGTTTCAGGTCGTAGCGCACCTCTTCCAAGTCCAAGAACAAGGCTCCTGTCGTGGGGCCAGTGATGAGCAGCTTGTCGCCCACATGCATGTCGGCCGCTTCGATTTGAAATTCCCCTACGCCGATTTTAGAAAAGTATTTGACGGCTTTTCCTACATATACCTTCTTTTCCGTGGCCGACGAACCGTAAGTCTCAGACCATTCGCCCAGCCGTTGTCCCAAATAATATCCGTCCCAAAAACCGCGGTTAAACACACGCGCCAACCGTTCGTCCCAATCATTTTTCTTTTCTTCCGTAAACGTGCCGTCAAGTACGCTTTGGATGGCTTCGCGGTAGCAGCCCACCACGGTGTGGACATATTCCGGGCCTCGCGCCCTCCCCTCAATTTTGAACACCCTTACGCCCGCTTCCATCATGCGGTCGATGAAACGGATGGTCTTCAGGTCTTTCGGGCTCATGATATATTTATTGTCAATCTCCAACTCCAAGCCCGAGTCGCGGTCTTTCACCAGATAAGCGCGCCGGCAAATTTGCATACACTCACCCCGATTGGCCGACCGTCCCGTGTTGTCCAAGCTCAAGTAGCATTTCCCGCTCACGGCCATGCAGAGCGCACCGTGGCAGAACATTTCGATGCGCACCGCTTCGCCGCTGGGGCCGCAGATGTGCTGTTCCTCTATTTGGCGATGGATGGCAGCGACCTGCTCCAGGTTCAACTCACGAGCCAACACCACTACATCGGCAAACCTTGAATAGAACTTCAAGGCTTCAATATTGCTGATGTTCAGCTGGGTGGACAAATGGACTTCCTGCCCCACCTCCCGGCAATAAGCCAGTACGGCCACGTCCGAAGCAATCACGGCCGAGATGCCGGCGGCCTTGGCTGCATCAATGATGGTGCGCATGAGCGTCATGTCTTGGTCGTAGATGATAGTGTTCACGGTCAGGTAGCTTTTCACTCCGTGCGCGTCACAGGTGCGGGCTATTTCCTTCAGGTCATCGACAGTAAACGTGCTGGCCGAGTGTGCCCGCATGTTTAGGTTCTCGATGCCGAAATAGACGGAGTCCGCGCCAGCTTTAAGAGCAGCGGCCAATGATTCGGGCGAACCGGCGGGAGCCATGATTTCAAAGTCTGTTCTTGTCATGCGGTTGGATTTTGGGTGCAAATTTACGTCCTTTTCCCGATATTATGTGACTGTGTGTGCCTTTTTTGCCACATTCTTTTTTCTTTTGCCCGTCATGACGTATCTTTGCACCCATGAAAATAGGAAATCTTGAGTTTGGGCATTATCCCGTGTTCCTCGCCCCGATGGAGGATGTGACGGACATCGGGTTCCGGCTGTTGTGCAAGCAGTTGGGAGCTTCGATGGTTTATTCCGAGTTTGTGGCGGCCGATGCCTTGGTACGCATGGTGAACCGCAGCCTGGAGAAGCTGGCAGTGTGCGACGACGAACGCCCCGTGGCTATTCAGATTTACGGCAAGGAACCTGGCGCGGTGGCCGATGCGGCCCGCATTGTGGTGGAAAGGGCACACCCCGATGTGATCGACCTGAATTTCGGTTGCCCTGTGAAGCGGGTTGCCGGAAAGGGAGCTGGGGCTGGATTGCTGCAGGACGTGCCGCGCATGTTGGACATCACACGAGCCGTAGTGGATGCAGTCAACGTGCCCGTCACGGTGAAAACGAGGCTGGGATGGGACGACAGCCACAAAATCATCGTCAATTTGGCCGAACAATTACAGGACTGCGGCATAAAGGCCCTCACCATCCACGGACGTACCCGCGCACAGATGTACACCGGCGAGGCGGACTGGACGCTGATTGGCGAAGTGAAACAGAATCCGCGCATGAAGATTCCCGTTATCGGCAACGGCGATATCACATCGCCCAAACGGGCCAGGGAATGCTTCGAACGCTATGGCGTGGATGCCATCATGGTGGGGCGCGCCACGTTTGGCCGCCCTTGGATTTTCAAGGAAATCATGGACGAACTGTGCCCCGGCCAGGTAGCAGCAGAACAAGTCGTGCGGAGCAGTTACCCGGTGATGAGCGACGATTGGAAAATAGACGTGCTCAAGGAACAAGTCCTCACCAGTGTGAGGCGCATCGACGAGTACCGCGGCATACTGCACAGCCGCCGCCATTTGGCCGCCTCGCCCGTGTTCAAAGGCATCCCCAATTTCCGCGAGACACGCATCGCCATGTTGCGGGCAAACACCGTGGACGAACTGTTTGCCATCATCGAACAGGCGCGGACAGCCGTCAGGGCGACCAAAGAGGTTTAGCTGGGAATGTCCGCAATCTGCCAAATCCTTCCCGATATGCCCCGAATGGAGAATCTTCCGCCTCATGGGCGGAACAATTTGGCTGCATGTGGACATTCGTTTCTTCTACATCTGCGTTCTCATGTCTTCTTATGCACTTCTGTTTTCAGACACATCGTAGTGCAAAAAAGATGGATCTGTCTGAAAAAATCAGTTGCGGGAAACGATGCAGTGCTCTTTATGCCCCGATGCATATAACTGACTTCTTTGCACGATTTATAATCGTACAGCGTGACGATTTATAATCGTACAGGCGGACGATTACTAATCGTACAACCAAGTAAGCTATATGACTTGGCTTCCCCAATGATAAGACATGCCGATGCAACCCGTTTTCCGGACTGATCCAAAAAGATACCTACTTTCCCAAGTCAGTATATCTTCTTTTTTAATACCTATCACAATAAAAAGCGGCTTTCGGCCATGGTGTACATGGACAAAAACCGCTTTTATCACGTTTCCTTCTGATTATTATTCTTCGTAAGGCTCAAAATCATCCTTGCCCACACCGCAGACCGGGCACACCCAATCTTCGGGAATGTCTTCGAAAGCCGTGCCCGGCTCGATGCCGGATTCAGGATCGCCCACCTCGGGGTCATAGACCCATTGGCACACCGTACAGATAAATTTCTTCATTGCTCTAAATAGTTTAAATTTATATTCATTTCAAATCCCAATGCAATTATACGACTTTTTGAGTAGAAAACAACAGGAACCTCCCGAAGCTTTTACTTTTTTAACAGTCCAACAAGTTCTTCCACGCCTTCCGATGCCCCCTTCATCAAATGGCACACCCTCCCTCCGGAGTGGATTCCTGCCACCGGCTTGGGATCGATGACATAAATCGGCGCATGGGCAGGAACATAATTCAATAGACCCGCGGCAGGATAGACGTTGAGCGACGTGCCGATAACCACGAACACGTCTGCCATCTTCGTGACCTCGACGGCCATCTCAATCATGGGAACCGGTTCGCCAAACCACACGATGAACGGCCGCAACGGGCTTCCGTCCGCGGCCTTGTCCTCCGTCTTCACTTCCCATTGGTCAGGACGCAACTCACGAATATACTTCGGGTTGTTCGGGTCGCGGCTCGATGTGACCTTCATCAACTCGCCATGCAGATGAATCACGTTCGTGCTTCCGGCCCGTTCATGCAGGTTATCCACGTTCTGCGTGATGACCGCCACCACGTAATCCTTCTCCATTTCGGCCAACAACTCATGTCCACGGCAAGGCTTCACTTCCCCCAACTGGCGACGCCGCTCGTTATAAAACCGTGTGACCAATTCCGGGTTGCGGGCATATCCCTCCGGTGTGGCCACATCTTCCACGGGGTAGCGATCCCACAACCCGCCAGAATCCCGAAACGTGCTCAGCCCGCTTTCGGCAGACATGCCGGCTCCTGTCAAAACAACAACTTTTTTCATCTCTTTCACTTTTTTACCTACAAAAATACATAAAAAACACCATAAAACCCTCCCAAGGTCAAATAAATCAACTAACTTTGCGCCTTTAGTAAGAATATTCTAAATAAAGCACAACAAAATGGACAAAGTAAGCTACGCCTTGGGCTTAGGCATCGGGCAGCAACTGAAAAGCATGGGAGCCACAGACCTCTGTATTGATGATTTCGCACAAGCCATCAAAGATGTCCTCGGCGGTAACGAACTGGTCGTGTCCCACCACGAGGCACAAGGCATCGTCACCAAATACTTCCAGGAAAAAGAAGCCGCGCTCAACAAAGAAAAAGAAGCAAAAGGCAAACAAGCCAAGATTGACGGCGAAAAGTTCCTCAAGGAAAACGCACAGAAAGAAGGCGTGGTGACCACGGCCTCGGGATTGCAGTACATGGTGCTCCGCGAAGGCGACGGGAAAAAACCGAAAGCCACGGACAAGGTGCGCTGCCACTATGAAGGCATGCTCATCGACGGCACCCTTTTCGACAGTAGCCTGCAACGCGGTGAACCGGCCGACTTCCCGCTCAACGGGGTGATAGCCGGATGGACAGAAGGCCTCCAGCTGATGAAGGAAGGTGCCAAGTACCGCTTCTTCATCCCCTACCTGTTGGGCTACGGTGCCGGCGGAGCAGGCAACTCCATCCCCCCCTACAGCACATTGATATTCGATGTGGAACTGATTAAAGTGCTATAACTTTTAAACTTTAATATTTTCAAAACAAAAATGAAAAAGACAGCTTTTATCGCAGCCGCCGGATTGGCTGCACTGATTGCTTCCTGTACGTCTTCCACTCCGAAGGCGAACATGAAAAACGACGTGGACTCCCTGAGCTACTCCATCGGCATGGCACAGACGCAAGGCCTGAAACCTTATTTGGTAAACCGCCTCGGAGTTGACACCACTTACCTTTCTGAATTCATCAAAGGCCTGAACGAAGGAGCCAACGCCGGAGATGACAAGAAGAAAGTGGCTTACTACGCAGGCATCAACATCGGCCAGCAAATCAGCCAGCAGATGGTGAAAGGCATCAACTACGAAGTCTTCGGCAATGACTCCACGCAGACCATCAGTCTGCAGAACTTCATGGCCGGCTTCATTTCTGGCGTGACGGGCAAGGATGGCGCTATGACGCTCGAACAGGCACAAGAAATTGCCACTGAAATGATGAAGGAAGTGAAAGCCAAAAACCTCGAAAAGGCATACGGTGAAAACAAAGCCGCCGGTGAGAAATTCATGGCTGAAATCGCAAAGAAGCCCGGCATCAAGAAGCTGGACAACGGAGTGTATTACGAGGTAATCACAGAAGGTAAAGGTGAAATTCCCGCTGATACCAGCCGCGTGAAAGTGCACTACGAAGGCAAGCTCGTCAACGACACCGTGTTCGACAGCTCTTACCGCCGCAACACGCCGACCACGTTCCGTTGCAACCAAGTGATTCCGGGGTGGACTGAAGCCCTCACGCACATGCCCGTAGGTTCGACATGGATGGTTTACATCCCTCAGGAACAAGGATACGCCGAAAGGGAAGCCGGACTCATCAAACCGTTCTCTGCGCTGAAGTTCAAGATTGAGCTCCTGAGCATCGAAAAATAAAACCGGAACAATGAAAGGATTGAAATTCGCGGTTCTTTCATTGGCGCTTCTTGCATGTTTCGACGGGGGCGCAAAAGTGAGAAAGAACAAAAAGGCCAAGAAAGCAGAAACGGCCAAGGTGGATACATGCTCCGTGGATACGTTCAGTTATGCCATGGGCATGGCCAACACCCAAGGGCTCAAACAGTATCTCACCAGCCGGATGAACGTGGACACGGCCTATATGGAAGACTTCATCAAGGGCTTCAACGCCACACTCTCGGAAGAAGAGCGCAAGAAACAGGAGGCTTACAGCGCAGGCCTGCAAATCCGACAACAGGTGGAAACACAAATCATCCCAGGACTTGACCGCCAAATAGCGGGCAACGATTCGGTGAAGATGCTCAACCGCACACTGTTTCTGGAAGGATTTGGAAAAATGCTGGCAGGAGAACCTACTGACATGACTTTGGCGAAGGCGGAAGAAATAGCCAAAAAACAGATGAAGTATTACAACGACACCAACATGGAACGCAAGTACGGGGAAAACCGCCGCGCAGGCGAAGCCTTCCTGAAAGCAAACGCCAAGAAAGACAGTGTACAAACGTTGCCTTCCGGCGTACAATACAAAGTGTTGGTGCAAGGTAAAGGCGAACTACCGACCGCCACTTCACGAGTAAAGGTGAACTACGAAGGCCGCCTGGTGGACGGCACGGTGTTTGACAGTTCTTACGAACGAAAGAAACCGGCCACATTCGGTTGCAACCAAGTCATCAAAGGATGGACCGAGGCTCTCACGCACATGCCCGTAGGCTCCAAATGGGAAATCTATATCCCGCAGGAATTGGGCTATGGCTCGCGTGAGGCAGGAAAAATCAAACCTTTCTCCGCGCTCATCTTTACAGTGGAACTGTTGGAAATCGAAAAATAAAGGCCCATTCGCTACCCAGCAAAAAGATGCCAAAGCTTTTGGCATCTTTTTTTGTTAAAACGCCATGCAGTTTGCGAAAAAACGGCTATATTTGCTTACACAATGTAAAACAAAGGAAGAAAAGGAAAATGGAAAAGACAGACAATTTGGACAGAAAGATACTGGAAATCATTACAGCCAACGCCCGCGTTCCGTTCAAAGACGTGGCAGAGGTATGTGGCGTGTCGCGCGCGGCTATCCACCAACGTGTGCAACGGCTCACGGATGCAGGTGTCATCATCGGCTCGGGCTATCATGTGGATCCCAAAACACTGGGGTATAGCACGTGCACCTATGTAGGCGTCATCCTCGAACGCGGCTCTATGTACAAACGCGTGGTCGAAGAACTTCGCCGCATTCCCGAAGTTGTAGAATGCCACTTCACCACCGGCCCCTACACGATGCTTGTCAAGCTCTATGCCCGCGACAACGCCCACCTGATGGAACTGCTCAACAACAGGTTGCAGGAAATCAGTGGCGTCATCTCCACCGAAACACTCATCTCGCTCGAACAGAGCATCAACAAGGAAATTCCCATCACGGCCGAAAAAGAAGATAAATAAGGAAAGAAACACACAGGATGGAAACTGCAGGTTATTTCGATTGGCAGGCGGCTTACGGCCACATGCACGACAGCTTCCCGGCATACCACGAGCGACCTGTCATCGGCATCACAGGCAACTTCGGCGACAAGGGCTGCGAACTGGCCGAAGGATATTATGCCTCAGTACTCGCCGCCGGAGCCGTGCCCGTGGTCATCCCGCCTTTCGAAGACAGGGACGCACTGGCCGCCACGCTGGAAACGGTGGACGGCTTGCTGCTCTCGGGCGGGGGTGACCTGAACCCGCTCTTTTTGGACGAAGAGCCAGTGCCCGAACTGCACGGCATCAATGCCCGCCGCGACCTGGCCGAACTTTTACTCACGCGCCTGGCCTATGACCGGCAGATTCCCATCCTGGGCATTTGCCGCGGTGCCCAGGTGCTGGCCGCCGCTTTGGGCGGAAGCGTGTGCCAAGACATCGGTAACCGGACGACAGAAGGCCGGCCTCCCGTGAAGCACGACCAACAGCTGGATCGCGCTTGCGCCTCACACACCGTGAGGATAACCGGCGACAGCCTCATCCTGCGCCCCCTGCTCGGCACGGAAACGATTCCCGTCAACTCGTTCCACCACCAAGCCGTGCGCAATCCCGGGCCGCACCTGCGCGTCTGTGCCACAGCGGCAGACGGTGTCATTGAAGCCGTGGAGTCGGCGGAACACAAGTCCATCTTGGGCGTACAATGGCATCCGGAATGTTTCATCCTGCGTGGCGACGAGTGCATGATGCCCCTGTTCCGCTGGCTGGCCGGAGAAGCGGACTCCTTCCGCCGCGCCAAAGCGTTGCACCAACGTATCCTGACGCTCGACAGCCACTGCGACACTCCGATGTGGTTTCCGAAAGGCATCCGTTTCGACCGACGCGACCCCAATGTGCTCGTTGACCTGCACAAAATGACCGAAGGACGGCTGGACGCCGTCATCATGGCAGCCTACCTCGAACAGCGGGAACGCACCGACGAAGCTTTCCTGGCCGCCACGGCCAAGGCCGACCGCATCCTGACACAAATCGAAGAAATGGCGGCAGCCAACTGCACGGCCATGGACATCGCCTATACGCCAGCCGACCTCCCTCGCCTGAAACGCGACGGGAAAAAAGCTGTCATGCTGGCCATCGAGAACGGCTATGCCATCGGAAAGGACTTGTCCCTCCTCAGGCACTTCCGCGACAGGGGCATCGTCTATATGACCTTGTGCCACAACGGCGACAACGACATCTGCGACTCGGCACGCGGACAAGGCGAACACGGCGGGCTGAGCGCGTTCGGGCGCGAGGTGGTGCGCGAAATGAACCGGCTAGGACTGATGGTGGACCTCTCCCACGCGGCGGAAAGCAGCTTTTACGATGCGTTGGAGCTGAGTGACGCCCCCATCGTCTGCTCCCATTCCTCGTGCCGCGCCCTGTGCGACGTGCCGCGCAACCTCTCGGACGACCAGCTGAAAGCATTGGCAAAGAAAGGAGGAGTGGCACAAGTGACGCTCTACAAAGGCTTCCTGCGCAAGGACGGAGAAGCCACCATCCTCGATGCCATTGAACATTTGAACCACATGGTGAACATCATGGGCGTGGAACACGTGGGCATCGGCACCGACTTTGATGGCGACGGCGGCATCCCCGGCTGTGCCTCGGCATCCGAAGCCATCAACTTCACCCGCCGCCTGATGTCCGAACGATACAGCGAAGCGGACATCGCCGGAATCTGGGGCGGGAACTTCCTGCGCGTCATGCAGGCCGTACAAGACAAACGACAAACATAACATACATCCATGAAGAAAACAGTCATACCCTTCCGATGGGAAGCCGCCGCGTTCGGCTTCCTCCTGATGCTTTGCGCGGCATGCGGGAACAAGACCCGCAGCGAGGCAAACGGGAACGACACCATCCCCATGGCCGCCGCCCCGGACTTCAACGCCGACAGCGCATACCAATATACTGCGGCGCAATGCGCCTTCGGCCCGCGTGTGCCCAACACGGAAGCACACCGCCTCTGCGGCGACTACATCGCCGGAAAGTTCAAAAGTTTCGGCGCGGCCGTCACCGAACAGAAGGCCGACTTGCGCGCCTTTGACGGCACCATCCTGAAAGCGCGCAACATCATTGCATCCTATAATCCGGAAGCCGAAGCCCGCATCCTCGTCTGCGCCCATTGGGACAGCCGCCCGTGGGCCGACAACGACCCCGACGAAGCCAATTGGGAAAAACCCGTGTTGGCGGCCAACGACGGAGCCAGCGGGGTGGCCGTCATGCTTGAGATGGCACGGCTCATCCAGCTTTCCCCCATTAATAATATAGGTATAGACTTCATCTGCTTCGACGCGGAAGACTACGGCATCCCGCAATGGTCGGAAGAAGCCGGTTCGGATGCCACGTCGTGGTGTCTTGGATCGCAACATTGGGCGGCCAACCCGCACGTCTATGGCTACCGCGCCCGCTTCGGCATCCTGCTCGACATGGTGGGCGGACAAGGCAACACGTTCTCCAAGGAAGGCTACTCGCGGCAATATGCCTCACAGGTGGTGGAACTCGTGTGGCAAACGGCGGCACAAACCGGCTACGGCCAGTTCTTCCCCGACCGCGACGGCGGCTACGTCACCGACGACCACGTGCCGGTAAACCAAATTGCCCAAATCCCCTGCATTGACATCATCCCCTATTTCACCGACGGCGCGTCGGGCTTCGGCCCCACGTGGCACACCGTGGACGACAACATGGAGCACATCGACCGGCAGGTGCTGGAAGCCGTGGGGCAAACCGTGCTCCAAGTGATTTACAACGAAAACGAATGAAAATGGAAACCATAAACGAACTGCAAGACGAAGTCATTGAAGAATTCAGCGACTTCGACGACTGGATGGACAAATACCAACTGCTCATCGACCTGGGCGGCGAACAAGAACCGCTTCCCGAGGAATACAAGACCGACGCGAACCTGATTGACGGTTGCCAAAGCCGCGTGTGGCTCCAGGCCGACTACGCCGACGGCATCCTGACGTTCCGCGCCGAGAGCGACGCCCTCATCGTAAAGGGCATCGTGGCCTTGCTCGTCCGGGTGCTCAGCGGGCACACGCCGCAGGAAATCCTCGATGCCGACCTCTACTTCATCGACCGCATCGGCCTGAAGGAACACCTCTCGCCCACGCGCAGCAACGGCCTGCTGGCCATGCTCAAACAGATGAAGATGTATGCCCTGGCCTTCAAGGCCAAGGAAGAAAGCCATCAGGCCAGTCTGCCTGATTAACCTTATTGCCTAATCAAACAACCTAACCATGCGAAAAACAAACTTCTTTCTCATGGCCTGCCTTTGTTTGGCCATGCCGTCCGGAGCCGACAACCTCCCGCAAGCGTTGCGGGGCAACTGGTTCTCCACCGACGGACAAGACACTTGGCGTTGTGGATTCTACGACAGCCTCGCCATCATCGACAACGGATTCTACCGCTACACGGCCATCCGGGAAACGCAGGACAAGACCGTGCTCACCTTGGAAAGCGAAACGGGCAAGAGCCTGCTGCTCACCCTTTCGCTACGCAAGGACAGCACGTTGCGACTGGCTGCAGACAGCGACCGGCATGAAATCCTGGGCCGCAAGCCTCAGCTGCGTCCCGGCATCGTGCCGGCCGACACGGCGGATTTCGACGAAGCCACTTTTTTCCGCACCGACACCGCCGTCGTGCAGGGCTTCATCGATGGCTACGGGCCTCAGGCGGGATTCTCCAACTTCCTGCTGCAACTGGAAGACCACTTCCTCCCCTCGGGCATGAACCAATGCCCCGTGCTTGCGGAAGTGGAACCGGACGGGCGTTTCCGCGCCGAAGTCCCCCTGACGCATCCCGTGATGGGCATGATAATCATCCACGACGAAAGCATGGTGCCGTTCTACGTGGAGCCGGGCGACACGCTCACCCTCTACCTCGACTGGGGACGCAGGACGCAATATGAGTGGAACCTGCAACGGGGCAACCTCATGGCCATGGGGCGGAACGCCCGGACGCTGACAGACTTCGCGGCATCCAACCCCCTCGACCTTTCCGGCAGCAGGGCTTTGATGCAGGCCGCCCAAACGATGTCGCCCGAAGAGTTCCTCCCGAAACAGCTGGAGTGGCTTTCGGCCGAACTGCACAGCCTGGACTCCGCTTTCGTCATCCGCCCCGTCACCCCGAAAGCCGCCGCATTGATGCGCAACCATGTGCGGCTCAGCGCGGGCAACAACCTGTTCAACCTGACCGGCATCCCCGGGAAAAAGCCCAATACCGGGGACTACTACCGTTTCCTGCACGAAATGCCGATGGACGACATCACGGCTGCGGCCTGCCCGACATTCGAAACGTTCATCAACCGCTTGGAATTTGCCTATGTGTTCAACAAGATGCCCACGCTGAAAGGGTTCGTCCATCCACTCTCGCTGCTGTCGGTCATGCAGGACATGGGCATCACGCCCGACGAAACCGACCTGCCCGTGCTGCGTGAAATGGACAGGCGGGCAGGACACTACAATTTTTGGACTTCGGAAGAACTGGCCCGACATCTCAAGGATACCCAGACACTGGAAAAGAAATATCCCGAGGCCAGCAAAATGTGGGAAGAAAAGATCACCAATACCCCTGTGCCCGAAGAAGAGACCAACCCGGAAGGCATCGAATGGAGGGTTCTCAATAAGATGGTGCAAACCTACCGAACCATCAGCGACTCGATTGCAGCCAGTTGCGGCCTGCGCCACTCTTTCGCCGAGAACCTGATGTGGGTACGCAAGTGTGACAGCTACCTTTCCTTCTTGAAAGACCGCGAAACAGCCCTGCGTTTCGGCGTGGTGCTCACGCAGGACATGCAACGCCCGCTACGCCTCACCCGCCTGGTGTTCGACGAAATCGAACGCGTCCATCCCAGCCGTCCGGTACAAACCGCCAACGACGGAGCTTACGAATTGGCGGAGGGAGAGGAAGCCGACGTGTTCCGCCGCCTCATCGCCCCGTGCAAAGGGAAATATGTGCTGGTGGACTTCTGGGCCAGCTGGTGCGGTCCCTGCCGGAAAGGCATCGAAGAAAGCCGGGAACTGCGGGCAAAATACGCCGACAGCCCCGACATCGACTTCGTGTTCGTCACGGGCGACATCGACACGCCGCAACCATTCTACGACGACTTCACGGCCAAGCACCTGCAAGGCGAACTGTCCTACCGCATCTCGGACGACGACTTCAACCGCCTGCAGCGTCTTTTCCACTTCACCGCCGTTCCCCGCTATGTCCTCGTGGACCGCGAAGGACGCATCCTCAACGACAACCATAGCGGTTACATCGGCTTCGAGTCCATGCTCAATGCACTCTTGGAACGGAAAATTTGATTGCTTCACATAAGCGTTTCCTCCATCAAAAAGTCTTATTTCCTCCCCCAAGCATTGTCAAATAGCGGACTATCCGACAATGCTTGGGGACAAAACTAGCTTGAAACTAGTCCCGAAGCATCACATGATAAATTCAAAACAGCTTCTTAGACAAGAAGCATGATGAAAAACGAAATTCCATACATCATATCCCGTTTTTTTATCGTAAATCTGTATAAGGAATATACCTCTTTGAAATCAAGAGAGTTAGAAGAATTATTTCGTTTTCGGGTAATGGGT
>CALULT010000006.1 GCA_944321565.1 uncultured Paraprevotella sp.
AGGTCTCCCTTTTTTATTTTGTATTGCCGGATGACCCGAAGCCCGGCTTCCACCGCCTTCCTCCGCCCTTTCCGCTATGCTCCAAGGACGGAGGAAGGCGGTGGCGGAGTTGCACTTCTAACTTGACGGTAGCCAGCCTATAGCCGCTCAATGTCTTCAGGAGTGAGGCCGGTGGCTTGGGCGATGGTGTCCACAGGCAAGCCCATCTGCTTAAGGTTACGGGCAACATCCGTTTTGCCTTTTGCTTCGCCTTTTGCTTCGCCTTCTGCCTCGCCTTTTGCCCGTCCTTCCGCCTCACCTTTTGCCCAGCCTTCCTTATAACGGCGCAACGCGCTGTTGACCAAGGTACATTCCACGCGGATGGTGTCCCAGAACTTGTCGTAGCCTTCCAATTCCGCATCGGTAAAGGCGGATTCCTCTACCTCCGTCAGAGCTTTGCTCACTTCCGGGTTATCCAGCAGTTCCTGCGGTGCGTTACGAGTCTGTTCGGAAATCTCGGTGAGGAAGCGCAGCCACAGCACCTGCATCTTCTTCTCCTTGTAATTGTGGGGCTGGAACTTGGGCAACTCGATGAATACCAAGTGAAGGCCGTCTATCACCTTGTCCGTACGCTCATAATGCACCATGCGGTAGTAATGGTAATACTGCTCCATGTCCGGCTCGAAGATGTCGTTCACCAAATTGAGCGAATAAACGGGTTGCAGCAAGTCGTAGTCTATCGACTTGCCCAGCTGGCGCACATACGCTTTGGAGGCGTTGAACAGCACACGGTTCTGGAACTCCTTCGACCACACCATCTGCATCTCCACGATGAACTGGCGACCGCGGGCGTCCTTGCAGCGCACGTCCACGATGCTGTTCTTGCGCAACGGATTGTCCGGCACCAGCTCGGCCGGCAAGTATTCTATGCTTTGCACTTCTTCCTCCGGCTTGTCGAACGGGAGCAGGGCGTTGAGCAAGCTCATCACCAGGTCGGGATGTTCACCGAACACTTTCTTGAATGTCAGGTCGGCTTTCGGGTCCAAGTATTTCATAACAAGATTTCTTTCCTTGAAATGGTATTCGCTACAAAGTTAGTGATTTCCCGGAAAAAGCCGTTAAAAGAGTGGCTAATTCTTCATACAACAAACACGTGTGCCTCCCATCTCAAATGCATGGCTTTGCATTTATTCTAAAAATGCCTCAACACGACGGACAGTTCCGCGAAGGAATGAAAATGGTGCGGCTCGCCGCCGCAAACCCATGTGAGGTTCTGTGGACTTTCTATTGCAAGAAGAGGAAGAGTGGCATCCGAGGAATCCGCAATGCCATAGTACCCCTGACGCATGAGGGCATTTTGAACCCAATGACACAGGACTTCGTCCGCCGCCATCAGACGGACGGGCCTCAACTGTCCGTTCCGCGCCGCATAGCTGCCGCGCATCCGGTCGAAATCCACCGGAGAAGTCCCGAACAACCCGTCCATCCCGCCGGAAAGCACCAAGTCTTCGGTTGCCCCGCATAGCATAATCCCGTCCGGACGCATCAGCCACAAGCCATCAGCCAAAGCCAAAGCCTGCTCCACATCGTGCGTGGACATCAGAATGGCCTTGCCTTCTTCTCCGGCCAAGCGATGCAGCAAAGCCATCACCTCTATGCGGCTCGTCACATCCAGAAAAGCCGTCGGCTCGTCCAACAGAATCAACGGGCATTCTTGCACCAATGCCTTGGCAATCATCACTTTCTGACGCTCGCCATCCGACAGCTCGGCCACATAGGATGCCGCTTTCTCCGACATGCCCACGGCTTCCAAAGCCCCGGCGACCCGTTCCTTATCCTGCCGCGTGAGACGCCCGAAATAGCCCGTATAAGGCTGTCGCCCCAAAGCCGCCAACTCAAACACCGTCAGTCCGCCGGCCTGCACCCGCTCGGTCAACACCAAGCCTATGGCCGTGGAACGCTCGCGGACAGAGAATGAAGCCAAAGGCCGTCCTTGGAGTTCCAACTCTCCGCCCAAAGCGGGTTGCACTCCGGCCAACGTGCGCAACAACGTGGATTTGCCGACCCCGTTCCCTCCCAACAGGCAGACCAGTTCTCCAGCCCGCAAGATGAAATCCAGCGAACGATGCACCACAAACGTGCGCTTCCCCTTGCGGTAGCCTGTGGCCAACTGTTTTCCTTCCAACACGACCCGCATTTCCATCAGTTGAAATATTTAATCCGCCGTTGACGGACAATGACATACACAATCACCGGCGCGCCCAGCACAGGCGTGACGGCATTCAGGGGGATCATCCCCCACTCGCCGGGCAGGAGGCAAATCAGATTACACAGCAAAGCCACCGCCGCACCACACAACATTGTAACGGGAAGAAGCGAATTGTGGTTGGACGTACCCAAAAGCAAACGCGCCACGTGGGGCACTGCCAGCCCGATGAACGCCACAGGCCCGCAAAAAGCCGTCACCACCGCCGTGAGCCAGCCCGTGGCCAGCAGCAACAAGCCCCGTACCCGGCGGACATTCACACCCAAGTTTTCGGCATAGCGTTCGCCCAAAAGCAAGGCGTTCAACGGTTTGACCAACGAAACAGACAACAGCAAACCTGCCACAACCATGCCCGCGAACCAAGGCAGCTGTGCCAAAGAGACACCGCCGAAATTGCCCATGCCCCAAATCATGTAGGAATGCACCCCTTCCGCCGTCGCAAAGAAGTTCAGCAACGAGATGGCCGACGAAACCACGTAGCCAATCATGATGCCGGCTATCAGCAACATGACGTTGCTGCGAATCACGGCCGACAATCCCAAAATGATACCCATTACCAGCAGTGCGCCGGCCAGCGCGCCCGACACAGCCGCAAAAAATCCGGAAAAAGAAAAAGCCCCGGCTGCCACCGTCCCGCCTCCGGCCAACATTACCAACGCGACACCCAGGCTGGCCCCTGAGCTGATGCCGAGAATGGAAGGGTCGGCCAAGGGATTGCCGAACGCCGTCTGCAACATCAAGCCGGATGAGGCCAACGCAGCCCCGCAAAGCAATGCCGTCATGCACAACGGCAAGCGGCCTTCCCACACGATGAAAGTCCAAGCACCGTTCCCCGCAGGTTGCCCGAAAAGGATGCGCCACACTTCCGCCGCCGGAATGTCCACCGACCCGGCCTGCAAGTTGGCTGCCATGAGCAAAAGAATGAGGACGGACAACACGCCCGTCCACAAAAAACCTTTATGGGAGTCCGGAATCCTTGTTTTCATTCCGCTAATTTACGAAAATATCTCATATCCCGGCTGTCGGAAAGCCCCGGATGGAACATTTTAACCAAGTCGGCCAGTAAACGCTCGGGGTGGAAAGGCGTTTCTTCATAGAATGGACATTCCGCCGTGTTGCAGCCATATATCTGCCGATCCCGGAAAGCCTTGAACCCGGCGTAGGGCGCATAATCGCGACGCAGGTCATCACAGGTCTTATCAACAGGGGCATTGTATTTGATGAGCCAGACGTCGGCATCGCGCGCTTTGTCGTACACCGTTTCGAAACTCATCGGCACCGACCCGCTTCCTTCCAAGCCGGCGAACACATAATCCCCGCCCGCATCGGCATAGATTCGTCCGGTCGTGCTTCGTCCGGCAGGCACATACCAGGCCGACCCCGACTTCAAGTCGCTCAACACTTTCGGCCGGTGTCCTGCCCCTGCTGCTTTGGATGCCAAAGCCCGGTAGCTACGTTCCACTTGCGCAAACACGGAATCGGCCTCAGCCGCCCGCCCGAACAGACGGCCATAGAACCGGATCCATTCCGCCCGTCCCAAAGGCGAAGTCTCCATGTAGTCCGCACATTCTACCAAGGGCACGCCCAACTTGCCCAACCGGCCATACCCTCCGCTGTTCTCGAACGGCGACAACAGTAGGGCATCCGCCCTTAGACTGACGATTTTCTCCACATCGGGGTTCATCCCGTTCCCCGCATCCACGATGCGTCCGGACCGGCACCTTTCCTGAATCCGGGGCATCCTGATATAACGAAGGTCGCACACGCCACCAATCGCGTCCAATGCCCCAAGCTCTTCCAACAACGCACAATGCACGGACGAGAAAACCACCGCCCGCTCCAACGGGATGCGCACCACCGTGCCTTCCGGCAATTCCATCGGCAATCTATCGCCGCGAGGCACCAATAGATAGGTATGCAACACCTGCGACGTGTCCCACGGATTGCGCAACGTGGCCATTTGGTAGCTTCCGCAGTCCACCAACGTCAGGTTTTCAGCATAACGCAAGTCCAACGTGTCGCCGCCACAGGGAGAGGAAGCCGCCGTGCGCCCCCCGCAAGCGGAGAGCCACACGGTGGCAAAAATCACCCAACAAAGACAGATGAACGGTTTCATTCGGTGACAAAGACGAACTTGGAAGTGGAATAACCGGCCTCGAACGTATTCTTCAGATTGCCCTGCGCATCATATACCCGCACGGTGGAGTTTGCGCCATAAGGCGCATCGGCCACATACACGTCGCCCGTGGTCGGATTCACGCCGATGGCATTCAGAGAGGAAAAACCGTCCAAATCAATAAAGTCTGTCTTTTCTCCCGTATTCAGGTCCAGCACGAAAGCCCGCTTCGTCTCCGGCAAGTAATATTCCGAATACAGCACATACATCTTGCAGCCATGGTTGGCGGCATACGTGGCCCGGCACACGTCCTCCACCCGATCGGTCGAAGGATCGATGCGTTGCAGGGTTCCGTACACCCACTGGTCTTCCGGCATCCCCGGCGTACCGGCATAATTCCCGTTGGACACCACATACACATACCCGTCATCTCCGGTAAAACATTGCGTGTAAGGATTCTGCTTCACATTGATTTCCTTCGTCTTAGTCAGCGAGGCCAGATCCACCACGGCCACGGACGTGCCCGTCCCGTCAAAGTTATAATCCGAAAGGTTCACATACA
Organism: uncultured Paraprevotella sp.; assembly: GCA_944321565.1. Classification (GTDB taxonomy): domain Bacteria; phylum Bacteroidota; class Bacteroidia; order Bacteroidales; family Bacteroidaceae; genus Paraprevotella. The sequence continues at coordinate 4,924 of CALULT010000006.1, forward strand.
GCTTGCCGTTGGCATTCGTCAAAGCCTCGGGATAGGCTCCTACCACCACCTTGCCCGTGATTTCCAGCGTGGCCGTGTCCAAGCGGGACACCGTCCCGTCGTAGGCCGTGAAATACACACAACCGTCGCAAGCCGTCATGTAGCGCGGCTCTACCGGAGTGCCGTCGTCCGCCCTCAAGGGTATTGTCTTGATAACTTTGCAGTCCCGGTCCATCACTTCCAATTTCGAAGAACCGCTCACCGTGGCATAAAGTTTCGAGCCATACAGGCAAAGGTCTTGTCCCAAGTCTCCCAATTCGGTGCCATTGGCCGAACCGAACAAGTCTCCGCCGATGGAAAAGTTCTCCGCATCGAAATATTGGATGGTAGCATCGTTGCCACCCCAGTTCCCGGTGTTCAGCACATAACACCCGTGCGTCGTTTCCGAAGGCGGAAGCGTCGGCGGCAGTGTTTCTTCATCATCATCGTTGCAGGCTGCACACAGCCCCAAAACCACGGCTGCAAGAGCCGTTTTGTACCAATAATTTTTCATTTTTCTTGTGTTTGGTTTATAAATAATAGGTAACTGTAAACTTGTAATTGCGCCCCGGCATCGGATAGAAACGTACGATTTCATAGTTCTTCCCGCCCAAGTTCAGCGCGTCGGCCTGCAGGCGCAACGCATGCCGCCCCCAGCGGAACGTGCGGAAGGCCGACAGGCTGTGGTCCGAATAAGGACGTATGCGGTTGTCCGCCGAATTTTGCGGCATGCGGTAGCGTTCCGACGCGAACACCACGTTGTAGGCCACGTCCACCCAAGGTGTTTCCCATGTCAGGCTTCCGCTTCCCGAATGGCGCGGCGTGTAAGCAATCTGGTTGCGCCACAGTTTGCTGTCGCGGTCGGTCACGTCTTCAGCCTGCATGAAGTTGTAGGCACCCGACAAGCCGAGCCGCATGCTTTTTGCCACACGTATGCCCGCCGACACGTTGATATCCACACCCACCGTCTCCACCTCGCCCACATTGGACATCTTCCACACGAACATGGTGGGCACGGCTACGATTTTATCTTTTACTTTATTATAATAAGCATCTACCGAAACGTCCAGCGTCTCCACCACAGGCGATACCCGTCCGCCCCACGTGGTGCCTACGTTCCACTGCCGGGTGCATTCCGGACGTAGCCGCGTGTTTCCAATCAGCCTGTAATACAAATCATTGAATGTAGGCATCCGGAAGATGTCCTTGTAGGAAGCCCGCAACCGCCAGGCCGTCGAGGGCAAAGGACGCCAGGAGAGGCTGACCGCAGGCGAGAGCCGTTGCCGGTCGTCGGCGGCAGTCCCAGTCCGCACATTTTCCGTGATATAAGTATTCAGCAACGAGGCAGTAATCCGGAACACGGGATGCCAGTATTGTGCCGACAAGGCGGTCAACACCGTGTAACGTTCCGGATACTGGCAGTTGGACAAAGTGGTTGACAGGTCGTTGTAGGCGAAATCCTGCGCCAAGGAGAAGGAAAGCCCCCTCAGCGGTTCGCTCCAAAGCGTGGCGGTCAGGTAGGTCTCCGTCTGGCGGAAACGGTCATCCCGCATGCCGGCCGCCTCCTTGTCCGTGTCGCGGTTCCACACATAGTTAAACTTACCGGCCGCCTTCAGTTTCCATTTCGGGGAAAAACTCACTTCGTAGTTCAGCTGCCCGAAATAGTTCCGGCCATGAAGCCGTTCCGCGGCATAGGGGTTGTCATAAATCACACTTCCCGGCAGTCCCCGCTCCGAATGGAAGAGATACAGTTTTGCCCGTAAGTCTTGGCCGTCTCCCAAAGACGCATAGAAGTTGGCCTCACCCCGGTAAGCCTGTATGTCGCTATTGTTTCGCTTGGCTTTTATCCGCCGTGTGCCGTTCACGTATTCAAACGGATAAATCCCGTCCGCCCGCAAGTAATCGCCATAAAACGACAGACCCGCCTTGCCGCCCAACCGGACAGCCCAGAAAAGCGAAGGGTTGGCCAACCCGAAAGAGCCGGACTTCACCCGCGCCGCCAGCCGGAAAGATGCCGCCCCGAAATCGGGCTTCCCCGTCTCAATGCTCAGCACACCGGCCGAAGCCAACGCTTTGGCCGGTTGGAAAATGTCGTCGCCCTGCCCGATGGTCAAGGTCAGCGCCGACACGTTGTCCAAGGAAAAGCGCGAGATATCAACCTGTCCCGACTGGCAATCGCCCACGGCCACGCCATCATAGCTCACCGCCGTGTGTTGCGCGCCCAAGCTGCGCACCGACACGGTCTTCATCCCGCCGATGCCGCCATAGTCCTTCACGCTCACACCGGAAAAATGGCGCACGGCATCCGACACGTCCAATGCGCCCATCCGTTCCAATTCAGCCTTTTCCATGCGTTGCACGGGAGCCCCGGCAGTCAACGACACCGGCAGGCGGCGTTCCGTCACCGTCACGCCCGACATCTCGTGCGGTTTCCCGTTCACTGAATCTGCCGGAACCTGCGCGATGGCCAAAAGGCTGCCACACATAGCCACAAGACACATAGAAACCCGCCGCCGGCAGGAGTCCGTCCTTCTTTTCACCATAGAAAATGTTTCTAAAATCCTCTTTGCACGACCTCCGCACCCTATCCCACGAGGAAACGAAGCATGACTTCACGTTTTGCAGGTCTTCTGACTTACTCCGGCCTGTTCGCCTTCCCACCTTATTATATAAATAAGGAAGTGGCATGAGGTAATTAAACAGGCCGCAAAATGAGCTTACAGCAGCGGGACTGTCCGGGATTTCCACCCGATTCCCTTTTCATCCGCCGCCCCGGAAGGGTCTTCCCATGGGGCTGGCAGAACAAAACATTGCAAAGGTATTAAAAAAATCCCGTTCCCGCCAACCTTTTTTTGATTTATATCAAGAAAAAGGCCGTCAAGGCGCAACAAAACCCGCCAAAACTTGCCCAGACGGGGGCCTGGCATTAACTTTGCAGTGTCAATCAGAAGAAAAGACATTAGAAAGACAATAGGTGTTAGTGCTCCGCGAGGAGCGGAAAAAGGTAAAAAAGATTGTTTGATTAAAAAGAAGAAAGGTAAGAAGATTATGACAGGATTAACATTATGCGCGATTGCCATAGTAGCTATGGCGGTTGCAAGAGGTTCAAAGAGGAACGGCGGTACGCCGATGAGTTCGAGCACATCCATGTTCTTCGGAAACCAGAACCTGAATGCCGGTGCGGCTTGCTAAAAAGGCAACGCACCTTAGTTTGAAAACCAATTTAATTATTGCATAGCGTAAGGGCTCCTCGCGAGAGAAGCCCTTATTTCTTTTTTATCCCGAAACTATTCAGTAACTTTGCCGGGAGAAACCATACGCCACGCCATGCAACCGACACCAGAAATCGCCATTATCGATGCCAACACGCTGACCTGCATCGGACTGAGGGAACTCATCGAACGGATGATGCCCGTGGCCGTCGTGCGCACGTTCAACAGTTTCGGGCAGTTCGTCCGCGACACGCCGGACATGTACGTCCACTATTTCATCTCCTCCCAAATCCTGCTGGAACACAGTGCCTTCTTCATCGAAAGGAAAGCCAAGACCATTGTGTTGGCCAACGGCGCGGCAGGCACCCCGCAACTCTCCCACTTCCACACGTTGAACATCTACCAAGACGAAGAACACCTCTTGCGCGCACTTCTCCAACTGCAACAAAGCGCACACGCACACGGAAAAAGGCTCCCCGCCGACATGCAGGCCGCGCAATCGCAAGACACCGACCCCAACGGACTTTCCCACCGCGAGATAGAAGTGCTCGTGCTCATCGCCAAGGGCTTGACCAACAAGGAAATTGCCGACCGCCTCTGCATCGGCACTACCACCGTCATTTCCCACCGCAAGAACATCACGGAAAAGCTCCACGTCCGCTCCGTCTCCGCGCTGGCCATCTATGCCGTGATGAACGGCTACATCGAAGCCGACCGCATCTGATTTTCCCCCTTAACAAAAGACTCATTTCCTATTGACATCTCGAAAAAAAGGTTTGGGACTTGTCCAAACCGCCTAAAAACATTACCTTTGTCCCAAGACAGGTGTCCCGCACGTCATCCGGCGCGCAGGATGAAATGGGAACCGGGTGCAATTCCCGGACAGTCCCGCTGCTGTAACTTCCGAATACGCATCAAAAAGAAACACCCATGCCACTGCATCGCGGCCACGCCGCCGCAAGCGGGAAGGCGTTTTTGATGCGGGAACAAGTCAGAAAACCAGCCTGTCCCTGTTCTGAGGAATGCCGTTTCGAGGGTTAGACGGCATCCCGGCGACATGTTCTTGCGCATGCCTTGCCCCCTTAGACCCTGCCAAAGGCCGAAGCGATTCGCCCTCCCCGTTTGTCCGCGCTATCTGCTATCAATTATCAATCTGACCGGACAGACAAAAAAGACAAGGCAAAAAACACGCAAGACAAAAACATCCATCCAAGGAAATGCCGTCTGGGACACACGTCTTGTGACGGCATTTTTTAATGAATGTCCGCAAACGTCCAAATTAGGGATCAGTCCGGAAAACGGGTTGTATCGGCATGTCTTATCATTTGGGAAACCAAGTCATATAGCTTACTTGGTTGTACGATTAGTAATCGTCCGCCTGTACGATTATAAATCGTCACGCTGTACGATTATAAATCGTGCAAAGAAGTCAGTTATATGCATCGGGGCATAAAGAGTACTGCATCGTCTTCCGCAACGGGTTTTTCAGACAGATCCAATATACCATTGGCAAACAGGAAACACTTAATGAAATCCGTTTTGATGAATGGAAAAGGAGCGATTGGCTGGATAATGAATATATCCGTACCTTGCGGAAATACTTGGATGATTATAACAGCGGAAAAGTCAGCAATGCAAACTTAGACCCTTATAAGGAACAGGTAAAAGGCAAATTTGTGGTCTATGACATTAATCCTTATCTGTTGGGTGGTGTCCTTATAAGAATCACATTCCTTGATATGCCTGATAAAGTTTTCAGTAGTTGGATATATAGCAACGTAGATGAACAGAAAGAAATTGTAGAAAGCTATGAATTTCGCTCTATCAGCATAGAGAAAGAAACAACAGGCATGACCAAAAAGGATATATTGCAAGCCGTAAAGGAAATGGATGGGCTAAAATTATGGTGATGTGATATTTCAATTGTCCAATTTTTCTTCTTGACACTCTTAAAAGAAGAAACAAAGTGACTTAAAAATTTGGACTTGAAAATAGGAGGACTTTTTTAGAGCCTGACATTTATTTGAAATCTATTTTGAATTCATTCTTTGACAGTCACCAAAGCGTAAAGGATGAATTGGGCAAATCTATCACCGAACAAGGGCAAAAAGAAAGAATAGAGATAAAAGGTTTTCGCAACGACTGATAAATACTAAATATGGCATAACAATGGATATGCGATTATTTGCCATTTATTGCACTATAATTCAGCATAATTAGTTATCTTTGCATCGAACAAATCACAGACTATTATGTGTGAATATACAGAAATAGAAAACATTAAACTTTCCAACGGTAAGACCGTTAAAGAAGTGAATGAGGGTGTCCGCAAAGAAGTGGAACAAATATACTTGGAGGGCTGGGCAAAAGGCATTTCCATTCCGTTTTGGGACAAGCAGGGAAACTTCTATTTGGCAAATCCTGACGGTAGCGAAGATTTGGTAGAGTTTAACCGCAAGGAAAGAAGCTACAAAGTAATCTCAAGAGTTGCAGACAAGGGGAAAGGCAGATACGCTTACCTGTTGGACAAATAAGAAATGGAAGCACGTCCTGAATTTACGGTAATAGCAGGTGCAAACGGAGCTGGCAAAAGTCGTTTGTCCCCTTATTATGTGCATTGCAAATCTTTTGACGGCGATTTGCTTGCGCTTAATTTGCGCAGGGAACATCCCGATTGGATAGAACGCTGGATTAGCGGCACGGTGGCAAGTGAGTTGCAAAAGCAAAAGGACGAAGCCATCGCGCAACACAAGGATTTTGCTTTTGAAACAAATTTCTCCAATAACCTGATTCTAAATATGATTGGAGAATTTAAGGAAGCCGGATATAAAATCACACTCTTATATTTCGGCTTAGGTTCATTGGAAGAAAGCACAACAAGGGTAATGCAAAGAAAGATGTTTGGAGGGCATGATGTGACAAATGAGATTATAGAATACAACTTCTACGAGGGAATCAAACGGGTGCAACAAAACCTGCACCTCTTTGACAATATCACGTTTGTGGACGGAAGCTCAAATTATGGGGAGATAGTAGCACTTTATATTAAGAAGTCCGCCAAACACGAAATAACCAATCAGAGTTTCGAGTGGTTTAACTGTTTCTTTGCAGAGGCATTTGGCAAACTGAAATAGAAAACTTGTCTTGTCCGCCCATGGATAAAGAGCAAGCTATAAAATTGGCGCAACGCTATAAGGCAGCGGTAGCAGAACGGTTGCCCTTAAAGGCTCTTTACCTTTATGGCTCATACGGCAAAGGCAAGCATACAGAGGACAGCGACATAGATATTGCCGTTGTGGTGGAACACATGAGCGATGATTATTTTGAGGACACACCTTTATTGTGGAAACTGAAACGTAAGATAAGCAATCTTATAGAGCCTGTTCTACTTACAGAGGACACCAACAATCCACTCTATGCTGATATTCTCAAAACAGGAATACAGATATAAATTGCTGCTCCAAACAGAAAAGCCGCACACGTTTGCTCCTCAAAATCCTAATTAATAAGGATTGCGCCACACGCCCTTTCATCGTAACTTTGCATCCCGAAACAAGCACTAAGCATGGACAAGACAATCATACTCGCGGCACTGGCCGTTCTGCCGGCATTCCCGGCCCACGCCACAGAAGAAACCACAGAAGACAGCACACGGGTGAAAGACATTGAAGAGGTGGTCATCGTGTCATCCCCAAAGGAGACAGGCAAACTGCGCAGCCAGCCGACTGCCGTGTCGCTCTTCGACCAAGCCGACCTCACGGCCCGGCACACCCAGTCGCTCAAGGAAATGTCGGCCTACGTGCCCAACTTCTACATGCCTGACTATGGCAGCAGCCTGACCTCGGCGGCCTACATCCGCGGCGTGGGCTCGCGCATCAACACGCCTGCCGTGGGACTGTATGTAGATAACGTGGGATATGCCGACAAGAGTGCCTACGACATCGAGTTGCTCGACGTGGAGCGCATCGACGTGTTGCGCGGGCCGCAAGCCACCCTCTACGGCCGTAATGCCATGGGGGGCATCCTGCGCGTGTTCACCCGCAACCCGTTCCGCTACCAAGGGACGGATGTCCATTTGGGCACCTCGGTAAAAGACAAGGGATACCAAGTGTCGGCCTCGCACTACCAAAAAGCCAGCCGAAGAGTGGCTTTTGCACTGAACGGTTTCTACAAACACACCGAAGGGTTCTTCGACAATGTGGTGCGCCATGAACCCGCCGGAGGCAAGGAAACAGGGGGCGGACGTGTCCGCGTGATCTACCTTCCCGCCGAACGGTGGAAAATAGACTTTGCCACGGATTATTCTTACAGGGAAGACCGCGAATATCCCTACCGCTACCTCGGCGCAGTGGACGCTGCGGAAGAAGAAATGCCGGAATACGTGGGACGCATCGCCTACAACCGCCCGTCATTCTACCGCCGCAGCCTGTTGAACAGCAGCCTGAACGCGCAATACACCGCCCCGAGGTTCATCCTCTCGTCCGTCACGGCCTACCAAAACCTGAACGACAACATGACGCTTGACCAGGATTTCACGGCCGAAGACTTTTTCACCCTGACCCAGAAACAACGCATCAACTCCTGGAGCGAGGAACTGACCTTCAGGAGCCTTTCCGGCAAACGGCATGAGTGGACGAGCGGACTCTATGCCATGCGGCAGACGCTGCGCACGAAAAGCCCCGTGGCCCTCACCCACGAGTTCATGCACACGGTGTTCGACCAGGCCAATGCGGCCATGCAACCCATGGGGATGGGCATCGGCCTTGACATGCCCGTCTCACCCTTTGTGGCCGACGGGGCTTTTGACACGCCGACCACCGACCTGGCCGCCTTCCACCAAAGCACGTTCAACGACCTCTTCGGAGCCAAAGGATTGAGCTTCACGGTGGGACTGCGCATAGAATACGAAAAGATGAAACTGGACTATGACTACGGCGGACAGTTGGAGTACGGGGTCAATGTGACCTCACCCATGATGCCGCTCACACTCGAAGGGCTGGCCGATGAAAGCCGTTTCCGTGGCAACCTGTCGCACGACTACGTGCAATGGTTGCCCAAAATAGCCCTGCAATACCATTTCAACGCGCAAAACAACGTGTATGCCAGCTGGAGCAAAGGTTACCGCAGCGGGGGCTACAACGTGCAGATGTTCAGCGACCTCGTGCAAGGCGACCTGAAAAGCCGGATGATGGGCACCGTGCGCGACGCAACGGAAGCAACTCTCTCCGCCCCTCCTTTCGACCGCATGCCGGAGGCCGTGCGTCAGATGATTATAAGCCAAATTCCACAAGAAGCCTTCAACGGTACGCCCGCACAGACGCGCTTCAAACCGGAATACAGCTACAATTATGAAATAGGTGGACACTTCTCGCTCGCCGGAGGAAAGATACAGATGGATGCTGCCTTGTTCTACATGGACATCTATGACCAACAAATTTCCAAGTTCGTCGGCAGCGGACTGGGACGCGCGATGGTGAATGCCGGACGCGGACAAAGCTATGGGGCAGAAGCTGCCCTGCGCGGCGGATGGTTGGACAACCGCCTGACATGGCATGCGTCCTACGGCTACACGCACTCCACCTTCAAACGCTACGAGGCACAAGAAGCCGATGGCACACAAGAAGCCGTACGCTACGATGGCAACTTCGTCCCGTTCGCCCCCATGCACACCATGGCTGCCGGAATGGAATTTTACCAACCCGCACGAACGGAAAAGCTGAAAGGGTACTTCTTCGGGGTGAACACCACCGGAGCCGGAAAAATCTACTGGAGCGAAGACAACGCCTTCCGACAGCCTTTCTATGCCCTGCTGAACGCACACGCGGGCATTGACTTCGGCATGGTACGCATTGACGTGTGGGGAAAGAACCTGACCGACACGGACTACGATGCCTTCTTCTTCACTTCGGCAGCCACGACGCGCGACCTCAAGTTTGCCCAACGCGGCAACCCGCTGCAGTTCGGCGTGGACGTGGACATCCACTTCTGAGAACTTGGCTTGCGCCCTATCCTTTAAGCGACATCAAAATGAGCGATTTCCGAATTGACGGTTTGAAAATCCTGCGCCAATAAGCAATCCGCTCATTTTGATGTTTGCTGTTTATTGAAATATTATTTGTACATTTGCATACAAATAGTTGAAAATGCAATGGCTAAAGCGAAACCTTTCATCAAGTGGGTTGGTGGAAAAAGCCAGCTCATCGAACAACTCGAAACCCGACTTCCAGCAGACTTTGACAAAAAGGAAGATATCACCTACATTGAACCGTTTGTAGGTGGTGGAGCCATGTTATTCCATATGCTTCAAGCTCACAAGAACATCAAACACGCTGTTATCAATGATATAAATCCGGATTTGATTACCTGTTACGAAACAGTCCGTAAACAACCGGATAAACTTATCCGTTCCCTTACTTTCATACAAGAGGATTACTATTCAGTTAAGACTGAAGAAGCAAAGAAAGCGTATTACCTCCGTATGCGTGACCGTTTCAATGCAAAACCTGTCGATCCGATAGAAAACACCACACTTTTCTTCTTTCTTAATCGTACTTGTTTCAACGGACTATATCGAGTGAACAAGGCTGGTAAGTTTAATGTGCCTTGCGGACGCTATGAACGGCCGCTCATTTGCCATGCCAATATAGAATAAACTATGAAACAATATGAAGCTGTTATTGAAACCTTAGACAGATTAGGCGGGGTGGCCACATTAGCTGATCTTAATCGAGAAGTTTTTAAGATAAAGGATTGTGAGTGGAAGACAAGAACTCCATTTGCAAGCATTCGCCGCATAGTCCAACAGACTAAGGGTATTTATAAAATCAAACCAGGATTATACGGGCTTGAAAAATACAGAAGCCTGAATGAAGATAGAGGAATTTTAGTAGAAACCGAGAAGAACAAGGATACGGATAATGTCAGGATGTTCAATCATACCTATTATCAGGGAATTTTATTAATAATCGGGAAATGCCACGGTATGCAGACTTTTATACCTCAACAAGATAAAAACAAAAAATTTTATGATGGTCAAAAGTTGCAAGAACTCTCAACCCTTATTGAACAGCCTCCTTACTCCTATCCTCAAATGATAAAGCGTAGTTCTACCATTGACACGATATGGTTTAACGAACGTAATATGCCGCATTCATTCTTCGAGATAGAACATTCTACGGACATCCAAAACTCTTTGCTAAAATTCAATGACCTACAAGATTTCTATGTGAGAATGGCTATCGTGGCTGACATTAAACGCAAGCCTGAATTTGAGGCAAAAATGCGTTTTCATGCCTTTGATGAATTACGATTGAATAAACGCGTGTCATTCTTAAGCTATGACACGCTTATTAAGCAATATGAAATGGAAATTGAAAAACAATCGTTAGACTTTATTCTTTAATGCCCGATGAACACTTATATTTTTTATACTGACGAAGGTTATACTATAGCACCAAACGGTGAAGAACTTGAAAATTTGCAAATTTTAGGTATTGAAGACGGAGAAACGGAAGAAGAGGCTTTAGCAAATCTCTATAAAAATAACGAATGGATAAAAGCGAATGGCTTCTCGGAACCAAGGATGCGTTGTTATGCTATATTGAGGCCAAATAAGTTAAAAGTTTTAAAAGATATACTTAATGGTTCCGGATTTTAAGTCAAAACTTTCAAGTTTGACATGATATTCGCAGCCCCTCCCTATTTTCTAAGCAATGATGGCATCAGCGTTCAAAGCGGTAAAATCGTCAGTGTGAATAAAGATGAATGGGACAATATGGATAAGCGGTACATATCACAACATTTTTTCCTTAGCCAACGCCTTGCAACAGCTGGGCTTCAGGATTCTTAATGTTATCACATGGGCAAAGACCTATCCTCCGCCAAATATCTCTTGCCGTTTTTTCACATACAGCACGGAGTTCGTAATTTGGGCGAGGAAATGCAAAACCAAACCCCACTATTACAATTACGAATTGATGAAACTCATCAATGGAGGAAAACAAATGACAGATGTATGGCAATTGCCGGCTATCGCCCGTTGGGAAAAGTCTTGCGGAAAGCATCCTACACAAAAGCCATCAAGTCTATTAGTCCGGATAATCCTTGCATCGACTGAACCTAATTCATGGATACTTGATCCATTTGCAGGGAGTAGCACAACGGGAATTGCCGCCTCACTGACAGGGAGACGTTTTTTGGGGATTGAACAAGATGGTGACTTCTTGGCTCTAAGCAAAGCACGCAGAGAGGAAATCAATGATTACGACTTACGAATGGCATATTGCGGAAAAATCAAAGACATGACTTATATACCATTTCGGCAGATCGTTTGCGAAGACTTTCCAAACGATTACGGATTACCTTTTTGATGACCAACGAAAGGAACAGAAAGTTTCCTGAAGACCTTGCCATAGAGACATAGAAGTCTGTTTTTCAAAACCATTCCAAAAGACGTACAACCCAGCAAAGCTGAAAGTTTTCATTCTCCACCAGCAATTTGTGAATAACCGCCGCAAAGGACTGGCTAACATTCTCTCCCCACCACTTCATTGGCGGTAATCAACGTGGATATCATCTACACATTTTATACAAATTCACTCCGTGCAAAGCATAAAAGCCAGAAAAAAGCCGGCTATTCGTTCCATGCCCCGCAACGCGGACAACGCCCCTTGGCACGGAGCTTCGCCCCGCAACGACCGCACACGTATGGGCAACGGGCATAGCGGAAATAACGCCGCAAGGCCCACCACGCGTAAACCAACAGGCAGGGATAGCCCACATAACATAATGTGGCAAAAGAAAAGAACAGGTAGCACACCACACACACGCCCAACAAGGAGAACAAATAAAGCAAAGCCTCCGACAAAGGCAGCTGGCGGCACACATCTTCCACCGAAGCGATGGCCAAAATGACAATCAGCCACACGGAAGCCACAAAAAGCCCAAGGATGAACGGCAAGCCAAACGGGTTCAACGTCGGATGGTAATAAAACTCCATCCATGTGTCCGGCACAAAATTCTGCATGCTGGCATAAAGCGTTGCCGCACCGGAAAGCGTGAGGCAAAGCAAAGTGGGATAGCAGCTTCCCACATCATCGAAATGCACGACATGGAAACGTTTCCGTCGCATGCGACGCACCAAATAAACCACCGACAAGGCCGCCAAAAGGGCTATAAACCAAATCAGATGGGTGTCGCTGAACGTATGGATAAAATAAGAGATGGAATCATCGGGAATGGCCTCCGACAGCAAATCCGACTCACGCACCCAGCCCATCGTGTATTGGTCGCGTGCCACCTTCACCCACACCGAATCCACCGAATCTTCCGGCACAATCATGATGTCGGCCACCACCAGCCGGTCGTCTCCGAACACCGTCACACTATCGGCTCCCGCATCCGCCCGTCCCGGGTTGTGATAAGGATGGGAAGATTGCAGGCAAAGGCTGTCGCCCACCAACAGAAAATTGAAGTTCTCCGTATAATGGTGCGTCGCCTCGAAATCCAACGAGTCTTTCCGGCTCTCCGTCAAGTCCCACTCGTCGGAATAGTCGGGCTTTTGGTAATAACAAGCCGAAAGCAAAACCACGCACCCGCACCACACGAACAACCATCCCAAAATGCTATTTCTCATCGGCATACACAATCATTTGACAGTGCTTGCAGTCGAAAGCCAGCCTGAAACGGCGGCCATCAGGAAGCGACAAGTAATAAGGTTCCTTGAACGGAGATTCCGTGCCGCCATGGCGCGGGCACCATCCCATGCTGTAACGCAGGCAATGGCGGCAGAACATCAAAGCCGCCCCGGCAGGTTCGCGTTGTTCGAAGGCCGGTTCGATGCGAACCGCGCCTTGACTGTGGTAAAAGTTTGCAGCTTCGCGGTTCATCACGTTGGCCAAATAAGTCAATTCACGCGGAACAAACGACATCGATGCCCTCCCCCGCCGCACCTCTTCCGCACGGGTATAAGCCGTGGGCAACAAACGTACCGGACGCGGATAATTCATCCGGCGAGCCGACAAGAGCCGTTCCACTACCGTGCGCCGCCATTCCGCCCACGCGGAAGAAGGGACAAACCAGTCGCCCGTCAGGAGGGAACCCACCCCGGCAGCCTCAAACGGTGTGTTACCCAGCTTGGACAACTGTGCCCTGACATTTTCCGCCTGCCCGCTGCGGGCCTGTTCTTTCGGATAAGGGAAAGCCACGGAAACTGCCACTTCGTCCTCGTCCCGCAAATCCAAACGGAAGCCACCACGAAACTCGCCCACCGTCCACCAAACCGCGATTTTCCGCACGGCAGAAGGACGGGCGAGCACATCCGAGAAAGCCTTGTCAAAGTTCCGGTAAAGTCGGACATGGGGACGGATACGCGGCATCTCGGCAGGATAAATCTTATTGTCCTCCACACGGTTCACGCGGAAACCTTGGAGATTTCCCCGCGCATCCAGGAAACAAAGCCCGTCGCCGTTGGCAAACGGCTTGACACCCGCCACCACGATATGGTTGCCCTGCACGGCCTTCACCGTTCCCACTTCTTCTCCGACCGCCTTGGGCGTATGGAACGAAAAGATGTCCGGAGTGCGGCCATCCAGGAAATAACGGGTAAAACCGCGATTGAAACTTTTGTCCAACTGGGGCGTGAACTTCAACGCGACATGCCCCGAAGAAGCCCGCCGGTATTCCGGCCTGCGCTTGAAAATATCGTCCAACCGGTTGCGATACCATGCCGTCACGTTCTTCACGTAGGCCGCATCCTTCAACCGTCCCTCGATTTTCAATGAAGACACGCCTGCGTCCAACAGACGTTCCAAGTCACCGCTACGGTTCATGTCCTTCAACGAAAGCAAATGTTTCCCCCGTTCTATCACACGGCCGTCTCTATCCGTCATGTCAAACTTCAAACGGCAAAACTGCGCACACTCCCCCCGGTTCGCGCTGCGCCCGAAACTATGCTGCGACACGTAGCACTGCCCGCTGTAGCTCACGCACAACGCCCCGTGGACGAACACCTCCAACGGCACGTCGCAGGTCTCGTGCACCGCGCGTATCTCTTCTAACGAAAGTTCGCGTGCCAACACCACCTGGCTGAAGCCCAGTTCCTGCAAGAACCTGGCCTTTTCCGGCGTCCGGTTGTCCATCTGCGTACTGGCATGCAGGGGAATTGGCGGCAACGACATCTCCAAAAGTGCCATGTCCTGCACGATAAGCGCATCGACGCCAGCCCGGTAGAGTTCCCACACGAGGCGTTCCGTCTCGGCCAGTTCTTCATCTTTCAGGATGGTGTTGACCGTCACATAGACTTTCACGCGGAAAAGATGGGCATAGTCCACCACCCGGGCAATGTCTTCCACCGAATTGCCAGCCGAAGCCCTCGCGCCGAAACGCGCCGCGCCGATATAAACGGCATCCGCACCATGGTCGATAGCCGCCATGGCACACTCCATATCACGTGCCGGAGCCAAAAGCTCCACAGGTCGCCGCACAGTCATCGGATATTGTTAATGTCGTAAGGAGTTTCCTGGTAAACGTAATAATTCAACCAGTTGGAGAACAACAGGTTGCCATGTGCCCGCCATGTCACCAGCGGCCCTTCGGCGGGATCATTGTGACAATAGTAATTCACCGGCATATCAATCGGCAACCCCTTCTCCAGGTCGCGGCGGAACTCCGTATCAAGAGTATAAGGCGAATATTCCGCATGCCCTGTCACGTAGAACTCTCGACCGTCACGCGCCATGACCATGCAGACGCCTGACTGCGGCGACTCGGCAATGACTTCCAACCCCGGCACGTTCACCACATCCTCGCGGCGAATCTCCGTATGGCGGCTGTGCGGCATGTAGAACTCGTCATCGAAGCCCCTGAAAATGGGCAACGTGGGCATGAGCGGGTATTGCTTGAAGATGCCGAACATCTTTTTGTCCAGTTTATATTTGGGAATGCCGTAGTAATGGTAAAGCCCAGCCTGCGCCGCCCAGCAAATATAAAGGGTAGAGGTGACATGCGTCCGCGCCCAGTCGAAAATCTCCGTAATTTCATCCCAGTAGTTCACCTCTTCGTATTCCAAATGTTCCACAGGCGCCCCTGTGATAATCATTCCATCAAACTTTTCATCCTTCATCAACTCAAAGTCCCGGTAAAAGGCTTTCATGTGTTCAATGGGGGTATTCTTGTATGTGTGGCCTTTCACCTTCATGAAAGCGATTTCAATCTGCAACGGCGTATTGGAAAGCAGGCGAATCAGGTCTGTTTCAGTCGTGATTTTCAACGGCATCAGGTTCAGAATGACAATGCGCAACGGACGGATGTCCTGCGCGGAAGCCCGCGAATTGTCTATGACGAAGATGTTTTCCTTTTTCAACAGCTCAATGGCGGGAAGTTTATCTGGTAAATTTAATGGCATATTTCGGTACGTTTTTCCAATCTGTTCCTGCAAAGTTACTAAAATCCCGCCGAAAAGCCCGCGTTTTTAACGCAACACGCGGAACGATTTAGAATCTTTATCGTTCCGCGTGTAAAAATATGGCCTTCTATGAAATAAAGCCTACCAAATGGCAACGCGTTCAGCCTTCGGGATGAACATCTTGTCGCCTTCCTTGATGCCGAAAGCGTCATACCAAGCATCGATGTGCGGCAACGCACCATTCACTCGCCAACAACCTAGCGAATGCGGGTCACTCTTGGTGCGCGAGCGGATTTCCTCATCGCGGATGTTGTCAGCCCACACGTATGCGTAGGAAAGGAAGAACCGCTGTTCGGGAGTAAAACCATCGGCTTCCTCCAACGGATTTTCCTTCATGGCCTCCTGCAAAGCATTGTAGGCCACCATCAATCCACCGTGGTCGGCCAGGTTCTCACCCAAGGTCAATGCGCCATTGGCATGCAAGCCCGGCAACACTTCGATGTTGTCGAAGAAATCCTTCATCACCTTCGCCCGTGCTTCGAAACGCTCTGCGTCACCCGGTGCCCACCAGTCGGTCAGGTTGCCTTCCTTATCAAACTGACGGCCTTTGTCGTCGAATCCATGCGTCATTTCGTGTCCAATCACCACGCCAATAGCCCCATAGTTGCAAGCATCATCGGCCTCCATATTGAAGAAAGGCGGCTGCAGGATACCTGCGGGGAAACAGATTTCGTTGGTCGTCGGGTTATAATAAGCATTCACCGTCTGCGGAGTCATGTGCCACTCGGAACGATCCACGGGTTTGTTCAGCTTACGCTCTATGAGATAGGCCAGGTCAAACTCATTGCTGCGCACGATATTCGCCCAATAGCTGTCATCCTTGATTTCCAAGCCTGAATAGTCGCGCCACTTGTCGGGATAGCCCACTTTGACCGTAAAGGCATCTAGTTTTTCCAAAGCGACCTTCTTGGTTTCCTCGCTCATCCAATCCTGCGCCTGGATGCGGACGGCCAACGACTGCTGCAAGTGTTCCACGAGCTTGACCATGCGCTCCTTAGCGGCAGCCGGGAAATATTTCTCCACATAGAGTTGCCCGAGCCCTTCGCTCATCACACCGTTCACCGTGTTCACGGCTTTCTTCCATCGGGGCTGGTCCTGCTGTTTGCCGCTCATCACACGGCCATAAAAGTCGAAACGGCAATTGCGGGCTTCATCACTCAGATAAGAAGCCGACGCATTGAGCAACCGCCACTGCAGATAAGCCTTTTGGGCCTCGACCGGAGTATCGGCCAATATCTTCTCCACCTCGTGGATGGGTTCAGGCTGCCCTACGCTGACTTCCTTCACGTCCTTCAGTCCCAACGTGTCGAACAACAGTTTCCAATCTATGCCCGCATAATCCTTCAGCAAGTCGGCGTATGACATCTTGTGGTAATTGGCCTCCGGGTCACGTTGTTGCGTGGCCGTATAAGTCGGACCTGCAATACGTGTCTCTATACCCATGACGGCTTCCATCTTCTGTTTGGCCACTTCCGGTGCAAATCCACACAAACCAAACATTTTCTCCATATATGCCTTGTAAGCTTCACGGATGTGAACCGTGGCCGAATCGTTGTCCAAATAATATTCCTTTTCGGGCAACCCCAAGCCGCTCTGCACGATTTGCAACAGGTTCATTTCGCTGTTCTTGATATCCGCACCGATGTAGAAACCGAAATAGCCTCCGACGCCCTTGCGCATCATACCCGCCATCATAGGAAATACATCCTCGCGGTCGCCAATGGCCTCAATGGCCTGCAAATCGGCTTGGATGGGGGCGAATCCGTCCTTGTTCTGCTTCACGCTATCCATCACGATGTTGTACAGGTCTCCTATCTTCTGTGCCAACGACCCTTCGGCCTGCTTCTCTGCGGCAAACCCTTCAATCAACCCGCGCAACTGTGTGTTGTTGTTCTCGATCAACTGTTCGAACGTGCCGAAACGGGAATATTCCGCCGAGAGGGGATTGGCCTTCCGCCACCCGCCACAGGCATAGTCATAAAAATTATCGCCCGGTTTGACCGTCAAATCCATGTTTTTCGGGTCGATGCCGGTCTTCAAACCGGTCTGCGTCTCACATCCCACGGCAAGGGATGCCAACGCCATGAATGATAAAAAATGTCTCAACTTCATCCTATTTTATATTTTAAGATTGTTTTCCCAAAATTATCCGGCTTGCGCCTCCTCTAGTGCCAACGAAGCCGCTTCCCACTCGTTCACCACCTCGTCCAACTGCTTTTTCAACGCGCCGTGGCGACTATACAATGTCGTGTCTGCCGCACCTTCCGGCGTGGCCATTTGGTCTTCCAGAATTTTCACGGCTGCTTCCAATTCACCGATTTGGGCTTCGCATTGCTCCACCGCTTTCTCCAATTTGCGGATTTTGCGCTGGCGTTCCTTTTGCTGTTCATACGTCAGCCTGTTTTGGCTGATGGTCTTTTCTTCCGCAGCCTGCCCCGTAGTACCAGATGAAACAGAAAGCGACGGTTTCTGCAGTTCGTTCAAGGAAGCGATATTTTTCTTTTGCAGGAAATCGTAAATGCCGCCCAAGTGCTCTTTCACCAAGCCACCGCCAAACTCATAAACTTTCGAAACCAACCCGTCGAGAAACTCGCGGTCGTGACTCACCACGACAACCGTGCCGTCGAAATCGCGGATGGCATCCTTCAACACGTCTTTCGAACGCATGTCGAGATGATTCGTCGGTTCGTCGAGAATCAGGAAGTTCACCGGTTCCAGCAACAACTTGATCATCGCCAGACGGCTACGCTCCCCGCCGGAAAGCACCTTGACTTTCTTGTCGGATGCCTCGCCGCCAAACATGAAAGCGCCCAAGATGTCGCGGATTTTCAGCCGCACGTCGCCCTTGGCCACACGGTCTATCGTGTCAAACACCGTCAACTCACCGTCCAACAGCTGCGCCTGGTTCTGTGCAAAATAGCCGATTTGCACGTTGTGCCCTATCTTCAGATGCCCATCGAACGGGATTTCGCCCATGATGCACTTGACGAGCGTGGATTTCCCTTCGCCGTTCTTGCCCACGAATGCCACTTTCTCGCCTCGTTTCAGGGTGAGATCCACATCGTGGAACACCACATGGTTGCCGTATGCCTTCCGTACGCCCTCACAAATAAGCGGATAATCGCCGCTCCTCAGTGCCGGCGGGAATTTCAGCCTCAACGCGGACGTATCCACCTCGTCCACCTCCACCGGCACGATTTTCTCCAACTGCTTGATGCGGCTTTGCACCTGCACGGCCTTGGTGGGTTTGTAGCGGAAACGCTCAATAAAGTCCTTGATGTCGGCAATTTCCTTCTGCTGGTTCTCGTAGGCCCTAAGCTGCTGTTCCCTACGCTCGGCCCGCAGGCGCACGTATTCATCATACTTCACCTTGTAGTCATAGACGCGCCCGCAGGAAATCTCCAACGTGCGGTTTGTCACATTGTTAATGAATGCGCGGTCGTGGCTCACCAGCACCACGGCGTTGGCTTTCGTAGCCAGGAAATTTTCGAGCCACTGGATGCTCTCGATGTCCAAGTGGTTGGTCGGCTCGTCGAGCAGAAGCACGTCGGGATGGCGCAACAACAATTTGGCCAGCTCGATGCGCATGCGCCAGCCTCCGCTGAACTCGCTCGTGGGACGCTCGAAATCCTCGCGCACGAAACCAAGCCCCAGCAACGTGCGCTCCAGCTCCGCATGGTAGTTCAACCCGCCCATCATCTGGTAACGCTCGCTCTCCCGCGTGAATTTCTCCACAAGGGCCATGTAACCCTCGCTTTCATAGTCCGTCCGTTCGGCCAGTTCCTGGTTGAGCCGGTCAAGCTGTTCCTGCATCTGGCTGATATGGGCGAAAGCCTGTTCGGCCTCCTCGCGCACCGTGTGGCAATCGCTCAACACCATCACCTGCGGCAAGTAACCAATTGTCGTGCCACCCGAAACGGAAACCGTGCCGGACGTAGGCTGTTGCAACCCGGCGATAATTTTCAACATCGTCGATTTGCCAGCCCCGTTCTTCCCCACAAGGGCTATACGGTCTTTTTCATTGATGACATAGGACACGTCGTGGAACAACGGCGTGACCCCGAACTCTACTTTTAAATTGTCTATCGAAATCAATGGTCTGCTATTTTTGCCGCAAAATTAGCCAAACTTCACGACATTAAGAAACAATAGTGCAAGTTTTCACCAGCTACGCCCGCCGCGGCACATCGGAAAAAAACTCCTCCGTCTTTCAGGGAAAGTGCCCCAAAGGGCCAGAGAGGTTTCCCTCACACGGAAACAACAAATGTTTTCCCCCTACGCCACGCGCTTTTTGCTTTCATTAATCATATAATAATAAGCCGCACACGCCGTCAGGAAATACACACCCGTCTGAATCCACAAGCCCACGAACTCGAATTTCACATCTTCCAGCAAAGCCCCCATCGTGTTGAGACGCACAAAGCCGTTAATGCCGAAGGTGGAAGGCGCGAGCCACGACACATAACGCCAAAAGTCGGGCACAGCCACGCCCGGCCACGAAATTCCGGAAATGAACAGCAAAGGCAAAGAGGTGAACACGAACACCAACATGCACGTCTCCCGTTGGACAATCAACAGGGAAAGCGTCATGGAAAAAAAGATGCAAGCCAGCAGATAAGGCAACAGGAATGCGAACAAATCAACGGACTGCGGAATCTGTACCAAACTGAACAAACGAGGCACCACCAACAATACCCACACGCAGACCAATACATACAACATCAAGTAGCAAAGGGCTTTCCCCGCCACCAAGCGCACCGTGCCACGCCCACCACCGTGTTCCAATTGTGTGTGGAACGTGCCCAGCTCGCGAGCCGTCCCATTAATCATGCCGATACCCAGCAACAAAGTCTGTTGGATGACGAGCATCAACACTGCCGGAATCAAGAAGCTGGCAAAACCATTGGTCGGGTTGAACAATGCCACATCCTCGTAGGCCAAAGGAGACGTGGAGACTTCGTCCTGCCGCGCAGTTGTATTGCCGAGCCTATGTACCTGCACTTCCGCCCCCATATCGAGCGACACTTCGGTGCACGACAACAGCAATGCCTTGTAATAGAGCAAACCGCTCATGTCGCAGTACAGGCTGACATGAGCCTGCCCGCCGCGATTCACCTCGTGGCTGAAATTCTCCGGTATGCGGATAATGCCATAAACCTCCGCACAACGCAACATCTCCCTGGCTTCTTCCATGTTCCCCGTGCGGGCCACCACCCGCACGTCCGGCGTGGCATCCACCCGGCGGACAAACTCGCGGCTCATGGCCGTCTCCCCGTCATCGACTACCACCACGGGCACTTCCCTCACCACCTCGCCCGTATAGATGAGCGCATAGAGCAAAGGATAAAACAGCGGCACAAGAATGAAAAATATCAATGCCCCTTGGTCGTGTACGACGCGGCGCACCTCTTTGCGCCACACGGCAAACACATCGCCTGCGGCTTCACGGAACAAAATACGCAAATCTTTCATCTTTTTCATCCTACATCAAGGTATATAATCATACTCCAACAGCACTGTTTTTAGCCGTCTGAGAAACAACATGGGAAGCAACACAAACAGCAACAGTGCAAAATAAGACCGCCAAACATACGCCATCGGGTAACCGTTCAGCGTCTGGCTGACATAAATCAGGAAATAATGCCGTAAAGGGAACAAGTTGCTCAAAGCTTGCAATGCCGGATGCATCGCCATCACCGGAAACGAGAAACCGGAAATGGAAAAAGACACCACGCCCCACAGGGAGCAGGCACTCAGAGCCAGCCGCAACGTGGGCAACACGGCAATGAGAAACACACCGAAAGCCTGCGAGGCCACCACCCACAACAACGTGGCCAACAGGAGCGGCCCGATGCCGCTATGGCACGGGAAGCCCAACACGCCATAAAGAAACACATCGTATGCCGCAGCCACAGCAAAGAATATCAACGTGTGGGGCAACAATTTTCCCATTAACGCGCAAAACACATCATCGCCCGCCATGGCCATCCACTGCCGTGATGTGCCATCCTTGATTTCCACGCCGATGGAAAACACCGTCACCATGAAAATCAACAGCATCAGTATGCCGGGCAAAATCGTGTTGTTCAGATATACCGAATAGTTCAACCATGGATTAGACAGCGGATGCGTGTCTATCACTATCGGCTGCAGGAAAGCCATCGCCATGCGTTCGTCCACGCCCTTGGCCTGCAACACCTGCAACCCGACCGACGCGTTGGCCAGCACCGACATGGTGCGCAAATCCCGATAAAGCAAAGAGCCGGCAATGAGCAAGCTGTTGTTGGTGTAAAAAGAGACCTTTGGCTGTCGGCTGGCCAATAATTCCCGCGTCGTGCCTTCGGGAATATAATAAAAAGCATAAATTTCTCCCCGCTGCATCGCCCTCCGCGCCTCCGTAACCGACGGATAGGTTTCTGTCAAACGTGTTTGGCTGAATGCATCCAAATTCCGCAAAAGGTTCCGCGTAACGGACGTATTGTCTTCATCCACCACGCCAACCGGCATATCGGAAGGCAACCCCTCATACATCAACGTCGTGAAGAACAACAGGCATGCCACGGGTGCCACCACCATGCAAAAGAGATAGAGCGGCCGGGCTACCAGCCGCCGCAACTCGCGCGAAGCGATATTCACTATGCCTTGAAAGAAACGCATGGAAAGGAAATGCTCAACGTTCAATAACCACCGACATGCCCGGGCGCAAAACATCTTCCACACCCTGCGGCACAGCGCGCACCTCGAATGTCTTCAAGTCGAACTGCCCCCGTGTCTTCGTGGCTTTCCATGCCGCATAAGTCCCGCGGTCTTTCAGGTAAGTGACTTTCAACTTGATGTCTTTTCCAAATGCAGGAACATAAGCCGTAATCTCCTGCCCCACGGCAAGTCCTTGCAACAAGTCCTCCCTCACGTTGAATGTCGCCCAACGGTCATTGAGCATCGTCACATTCATGATTGGAGCGCCACTACCCACCAGTTCACCGACTTCGGGGAATATCTCTGACACCTCACCGTCCATCTGTGCGCACAACACGGTCTCCTTCACATAAGCGTCCACCTCGGCCACCGCCCCTTGCGCCTGTGCCACCTTGGCCGCAGCAGCCTCCTTGTCCTCGCGTTGCGCCCCGTTGCGCGCCATTTCGTATTGCGCACGCGCAGCCTTCTCCGTGGCCGCCATAGCCTGGTAGTTCGCATACGCTTCGTCGCGTTTCTGCGCGCTCATCACACCTTCTTCATACAAACGGTTGACGCGCCCATAAGACTTTTCGGCAATATCCAGCCCCGCTTTGGCCTTTTGCCACATCTCGTACGCTCCCTGCAACTGTTCTGCCCGCGTACCCCGGTCGGCCTTTTCTTTCACGGCCTGTGCCGCCTTTTCCACGGCCTCGGCCTGCGAAAGCTTGGCCATCACATCGGGTGCTTCCAATACGACCAACGTGTCGCCGGCCTTCACGTAGTCACCTTCCTGCACATAAAAGTGCAAGATACGCGACGGAACTTTGCTCGACACCCTGTATTCCGACGCCTCCATCTGCCCTTGTATGACTTCATCGTCGTGTCCTAACAAAAACATTCCAGCCGCAGCCACGACCAAAACCACCACCACGAGGGCTATCAGTGCCCATGTCACACTTTTATATTCTTTCTGTTTTTCCATATCTTTCTATTTTTTACTTTCTGCGGGAATTTGTTCATTGCCATGCGTCCAACGTGCCCATCGCCTTTTGCAGATAAGCCTGCGCCAACCTCACGTCTATCTGCGCGTCGATTTGTTCCGATTGTGCCGAAAGCCATGCGGTCTGCGCTTCCATCACGTTAGACACGGGAATCACACCTTCTTTGAAACCTTTCTCTGCATATCGGAGATTTTCTTCTGCTTTCTCCATGTTTTTTTTCGACATGGCCAACCGCTTTTGCGCTTCCGTTTGCTTGAATATACCCTGGTTGACCTGGAGGGTGATTTTCTCTTGCGCCTCGCTTCGCTGCAAGCCTGCGATACGTGCTTCGCTCCGTGCCGACCGCACCTTGTAAACACCTTCGTTCCAATGGAAAATCGGGACAGAAAGCATGACTCCTACATTCCACATTCCCCTGAACTTGTTCTCAAATCCATTCAGCAATGCCGGATTCGACACCATGTATCCTCCCGTCAATGCCAACGAAGGCAACATCTCGGAACGCGCCACGCGCACCTTGTCTTCGTAAATCTTGCGGGCAAAATCCAGGCTTTGCAACTCAGGACGGTTCGCAAACGCACGTCCCACAGCCTCCTGGGCGTCTGGCGCATCTTCGGCAAACAAGCCATCCGTCCATGCTTCCGCCCGGTTTTCATCGGCCAACATAATCGGAGTGTCCAAATCCAGTCCGCACAATTGGCAAACCAACATCTTCGACAAGGCCAGCCCGTTGTCCACTTTGGTCAGCAACATTTCAGCCTCGTTCAGTTTCACCCGCACGGTCAAGCCATCGGCCTTGGTCGCCACACCCTCACGAATCATCTTCTCCACGTCACTGTCAAGCCGCTTGACCAAGGCGAGGAAACTTTCAGCCATCTTTTTCTTGTAGCTCAGCGACACAGCCGTCCAATAGGCATCATCCGTGTTGAAAATCACCTCCTGCAACTGAGTCTCATGTTGCGACCGCGCCAAAGCCTCGGACGTCTTCATGATGCGATGGTAAGCCCTGATTTTCCCGCCCATATACAAAGGCTGGGCCACTGTGACGGCACCGACCCACACGTTGCGGGTGTCCGTACGGAAGGCGTCAATCAATTCGTTGCCCAACTGGTTCAACGCCCCGGTCAGCCCACCCAAGACGCCACCTTGCATGGCTTGCTGCATAGAAGCAGCCAGCTGCGGGTTTCTCTGCGCAATTTGTTGTATAACCGGTGTGGCCGCCTGTACAAATCCTTGTTGGAAACGAGTCCCCATACCGTTCAATGCAGCTTTCTGCCCGTCATCCAACAAAGAAATCTCATCGCTGAAAAACATGTAACCACCCGTCGCCGAAAAGTCTGGAAGAAAGTTCGTAAAAGCCGCCTTGCGGTCGTTACGCGCCTTTTCCATCTTCTCCTTGGCCATGAGCAGGCTCTTGTTATTCGCAATGGCCAGGCTCCGGCAACTGTCCAGGCTCAACACCCGCTGTGCCCGCAATCCACCAATTACAGCCACCAGTATCAAAAATCCGATAAGTCTTTTCATTGGCTCTATCTTTTAAATCATTCTCCCATTGTCCGATAATTGCATAGACAACAGAGCAAAGATATAACAAAATAGGTCAAACCCGTCAAGGTTTAACCTATTTTTATACAAATTGAATGTAAGCTACACTTCTATCTACTCTACTTTTCGTAATTGAAGCTGGCGTTTCCGATATTATGCCCGTCGGCAAAAATGGCCACACGATAAGTGCCCTTGCTCAAAAACTCATTAACATCCCAATACATGGTGACTTTCGTGGCTTCGCCAGTGTACTCAATATCCCGCTTGGCCGAATATTCCAACGTCTTGTTTTCGTATGCGAACGTCCCGCCATTGGTCAACACTTCGTTGTTTGGCTTTGTGATGCGGACATAAATGCTGCGGTTACCCGCCTGCGCGGTAATGTTCCGGGATATAACAAAACTAACCACAAATTGCTTCACGTCCTTTATCTTACGGGCTTTCTTTCCCCGCTTGTTCTGACCCACCATCGTAATACCAGTGGCATCCAACTGGGAAGCGATGGCCACCTTCTCGCTCAACGTCTCTTTCTCTGTAGAAAGACTGGAAATCGTCTGCGTGGCCTGCGTGTATTGCGCCTTCACCTGTTGGTTCTCACTGCGCAATTGCTCGTTGACACGGTTCAGCGAATCAATCTCGTGCACATAGCTGCGAAGTATCTGGCGCAACGTGGCCAGTTCTTTTTTCAGGCGCCGGATTTCCGCGGCATCAGTGGCTTTCACTTGCCTCAGCTCCTCCAACAAAGCCTCCGTGCGTTGCTGTTCCTTGTCCAGCTGTGCAATCAAAGAGTCATTGTTGATTTGCGTCTTCATCTCGCTATATTGTTTGGCAAAGCTGGCATATTCGTTCTCCATCTCGCGCTTGTCCATCTCCGCCAACATCAACAGTTCTTCTTTTTCCGCCTTTTCTTGCCACAGGGTATAAATCAGAATGCCCAATCCGGCACACAAAATCACCCCTACGACCACTGCAATCGTGATATGTTTCTTGTTCATAAACCTGTCCATCATGCGCACCTGCGTACGCGCTTCTTATATTTATAGGAATAACGGGGACAAAGATAAGCGTTTTTCCGTCAAGACAGAAAGAAATATTCCCTTTTTTATGCCCCTTGTCCCCCTTTTGCTTCACCGGGCAACCATGAACGGAGCCGAAACGCCGAACATCCCGCGCACTTTCGCAAGCCCTTCTTCATCGTTTGTCACCGTGACTTCCGAACCGTCGGGAGCAAACACCGTCAACGTTTGATCCGCATTCAAACGTACCAACTTACGCAGGTCACCGTCCTGAGCCAAACACCATGTTTGGTCGCTTTCATCAAACACCATACGCATTTCGCCACCTTGCGTTTCGTTTTCAATGCGGTAGCCGTCTTTTTCCGTCACAATCACGTATGCGTTTCCGTCAGAGCCCACCACACGCCGGATTTCACCGACCGAAGCCAACAAAGGTTTTCCCGTCCAAAACTCAATGGTGTTCAGCACGACCCAATCCGCCGTCAGGCAAATGGCATATACGGGACTGAGGATGATGCCAAGGATACCGTTCACAATCTTATGCTTCGTCACGCCGAGATTCCATTCCGCAAATTTGTTGAACAATCCAAAAGAACCGATGCATGAGGAATACAACACACAGGCAGACAATCCTGTTACCGCCAAAAACAACTTACTTCTTTTCATAGTCGTACATTTTAGTGAATAACCTTTTCTTTGATACGAAACAAATATAAGGCTTTTCCCGTTTTCTCCCGCCTTTCCACAAACACAAAGCTGCACATTTTGCATTTATTATCTTTTCTCATGCACTTTCCCCGGAACTTTTTCCATCCGACAGGAAGTCTTTTTTGCTTCCGCTATTCAAAAATCCGAAAAAAATCACTATTTTTGCATACGGGCATTAATCCGCAGAAAGGAGACACCAAGAACAACATCAGATTTTACGAACCCCTTCCGGAAACCGAAAAAGAACGCATCACGGAAACGCTGGCACACTTCAATGCCATGCGCAAAGACACGACTGGACAATATGCCATCAGCATCGCCACACCCTATCGTAGATATTATGCTTTATGGCGCATCTTCAAGGACGGGAAAGCACCACTTTTTATCCGCACATTGGCCGACACGGCTGTTGTGGCTTTAGGAAAAGCCATGGAGATGCTGAAACATTGCACCGTCAGTCTGGAATGGAAAGACAACGAATTCTTCACACCTTATTACGAACAGACCTACGACACACTCTCCTTCGGTAAATATCAGGGCAAACGCATCGCGGAAGTTTACTACATAGATCCAGGTTACGTGCTTTGGCTGGCCAACAAGTTTGAGCCGGAGAAAAAGAAACTGCTGAAAATCAAAGCCACAGCCTGCAGCTTTGCCGTCATCCATGCCGAATTGTCTCCCCCGCGCCGCGCCACTTATTACTCCCCTAGCCAATTTGTAGGCACCAAAGGAGAAAAGTTGCCACGCATGACGCTAAAAGTATTGTACGTAAAACAACAAGTGGATACGTATAAACCGGATTTCTACATTGACCAGCGCGTGATTGCCGCCGACCGCCTGGGCAACCGCTTCACGTTCACGGAAAAAGCTGCCGGACGGAGCCAAACTCCGAAAGCCCTGAGCTGTTTCAGCCGCGCCTTCTTGCCGGGCATGGAAATCACCTTGGAGTCGGCCAAGGTCATGGGGCACTATGAAAGCCGCGGCGTGAAATACACGCGACTGGGGTATTTGAAATTGGGCTGAACCAGTTGCGGAAGTAAGAAACAGTCCTCCTACGCGTGGGATTTGCAAGGTCAAAGCAGGTAGGAATGAACTGTCCCACCTTGTAGGGGACGAGCCGCAAAGCGGCGGAGGGAGCTCATACCCACAGGGGCGTAACGCCCCTTTTGTCTGCCATGTGGATGTGAAAGTGCATGTGAAACCCCTCCAACACTTCGGGCCACCTCCCTTGCAAGGCGGAGGAGTTTTCCTCCTGATGGACAAACGATGGGAAAGTCACTCCAGCACCGTGACTTTCTTCACCACGACCTCTTTCAGCGGGCGTTCCTTTGCCGTCGGCACATTCCCAATGGCCTCGGCCACCCCGATGCCTTCCACCACCTCGCCGAACACAGTGTATTCCCCGTCCAAGTGCGGTGCGCCGCCCACGGTCGTATAAGCCTGTTTCTGTGCTTCGTTGAAAAGCAAAGGCGGATGGTTGGCCACCTTCACTTCCGCCTCGTGCAGCAAAGAGTCTTTCAAGGCCTGCAAGCCTTCCTCATCCCCTTTGCGCCGCAACAGATACAAGTCTTTCATCCGCCCGCGCGACAATTCCTCATAAAGCGTGTCCACCCGGCTTTGGTAGATAGCCGAATACAATTCCATGAGGGTGGTAATCGTATAAGTGTCGCCCGTCACGATGTAGAACTGGGTGCCGCTGGAAGCCTTTTCCGGATTCACATAATCGCCCATGCGCGCGGCCGCCAACGCCCCCTTCTTATGGAAATGGCGCGGATAGCGGATTTCTGCCGGAATCGTGTAACGATAGTCCGACGTGTCCACTGCGAGCGGGACACCGGAGGGTTTGAGAGCCGGGTCGCCCGTCTGAATCATAAAGCCGCGCACCACGCGGTGGAACAAAATGTTGTCATACGCTCCGGCCTTGGCCAGTTTGATAAAGTTGTCGCGATGCTTGGGCGTGTCGTTATACAACCTCACTTTCATGTCGCCCATCGAGGTTTCTATCAAAACTTCCGTTTCTTCCATTGCCTTTTTCTTTTGGGAGCCGCAAGCCATCAAAGCGACGCAACACGCGGCATAAACAAGATGCTGAATTTTCATACTGCTGCGGATTTGGGATTCCGTTCTGCAAAAATAGCCATTTCGTCGTAATCCCACCGCATTTTCCGGAAAAAGTCTGTCCTATCTCGAAAAAAAGTTATTCCTTTGTACTCTACTATTACCCGAATTATGAAAAAAAGGATTCTCAAATGGACTGTGGGCATCCTGTTGGCTCCGATTGTCCTGTTCTTCATATTGGCAGCATTGCTCTACGTCCCCGCCATTCAAGACTTCGCCGTACGTAAAGCCACGGCGTATGCCGCTGAGGCTACGGGAATGGACGTGCGCATCGGGCTGCTGCGGCTCACCTTCCTCTTCGACATCAACCTGCAGGAAGTGCAGGTGACCGACAAAGAAGAAGACACACTGCTCGACGTGGAACAACTGACCGTGGACTTGAGCTTCTCCTCCATCTTCCGAGGCGAAATAGACGTGGAAGGCATTGAACTCACCCAAGCATCGGTCAACACCAAATCGCTTATCAAGAGTGTGGCCATACGCGGACACATCGGCCATTTCTACGTGGACTCCCACGGCATCAAGCTCCCGCAGGAAACCGTCACCGTGAGCACGGCCTCGCTCTCAGACGCTGATGTAAACATCGCCTTGGGGCATTCCGAATCCACGGACACGACTTCGTCCGCAGTGAACTGGAAAATCATCCTGCCCGAAGTGAACCTAGCCCGCACACGGCTCCGCCTGAGCATGCCGGGCGACAGCATGCGCGTGGAAGCCGGCATCGTGGAAGCCGCACTGCGCCATGGGCTTATCGACTTGGGGACTTCTGTCTATACTGTAAAAACATTCAGTTTGCTGGCCGACTCCGTGCATTACGATTTGCCCCACGAAAAGCCAGTGGAAGGGCTGGACGTGAACCATCTGACCCTGCGCGACGTGGGCATCGGGCTGGACTCCATACGCTTCGACGGACGCGCCACTGCCCTTTCGCTCAATCTCCGCGAGATGCGCATGAAAGAAAAAAGCGGGCTGGAAGTCACATCGCTGACCACGACGTTCAATATGGACTCCACCTCGCTACACGTGCCTGGCCTTGTCCTGCGTACCCCTGACTCTTACATACGGGTACAAGCCGACATGGACTTTTCCGCCGTCTCGGCACAACCGGAAGGACAATTCTCCACCCGCGTCATGGGCGAATTGGGCAAACAAGATGTCCTGCTATTCGCTGGAGGACTCCCCCCGGCCTTTGTCCGGGCTTACCCGAACGCACCAATCGTGCTCCGTGTCTCCGCCAACGGCAATATGGACAAAATCGCCCTCCACACTTTAGAGGCACGGTTGGATGATGCTTTCACCCTGAAAGCCGATGGCGAACTGCGCCATCTGGCCGACTCCATCCACATGAGTGCAGACATCGGCCTCGACCTGCAGACACGCAACCTCAATTTCGTGAAAACATTGGCCGGAACTGAAACCATGCAGGATATCGCCATTCCGCACATGCGCATCAATGGCACCGCCGGCTTCCAAGGACAACGCTACACCGCCGACCTGTTGTTGCGCGAAAGCAAAGGCACAGCACGGATGAACGCTTCCTTCGATGCCGCGCGGATGGCCTACAAAGCCGAGTTGGACATCGACAGCCTACAGCTCCACCATTTCCTGCCCAAAGATTCCCTCTACCACCTTTCGCTCACGGCCAAGGCCGAAGGACGTGGCACTGATTTCCTGAACCGGCGCACACGGCTCAGGGCCGACGTGACCCTGGAAAGACTGCGCTACGGCCATCTCAACTTATCGGATATCCAATTCGCCGCCAACCTGGAAGACGGAAAAGGGGAAGTAAACCTCACGAGCAACAATTCCCTGCTGCGCATGGCCTCGCAAGCTCACGTTGCCCTGAACCGCCGACATTCCGCCTTGGACATGGTGCTAAACCTGAAAAGCATCGACCTTTATGCCTTGGGCGTATCCAAACAACCATTCGAAACAGGCTTGCGGTTGGCCCTCCAGGGAAGCACAAACCTGAAAAACGCACACGACCTGCATGCCAACATCTCGGACATCGCCCTCTTCGTGCAAGACACGGTGTTCCATCCCAAAAACCTAGAAATGAACCTGCTGGCCACGTCCGACACGACGTATGCCGACATTTCGGCCGGCGACTTCAAACTTCGCCTGAACGGACGGGACGGCTACGAGACACTGATGAAAAGAGGCCAGGAATTCATCACCGTGGCCAACCAGCAACTGAAACGCCGCCACCTCAACCAGGACTCACTCCGGCTCTTCCTTCCCAGTGCCACGCTCAGCGTCGTGTCAGGTAAGGACAACCCCATTTACAACTATCTCGCCACCGCCGGATACAAGTTCGAAGACCTGCATCTGGCATTGGACGCCGACCCCGCAAGAGGACTGAACGGCGGCGGGCACACTTATGCACTGACCATAGGGAACATCCTCCTGGACACCCTGCAGATGCACATTTTCCAAGATTCTACCGGCGTGAAGATGGACGGACGGGTACGCAACGGGCCGCAAAACAAACAATTCGTATTCGAGTCCAAGCTCAACGCCTACCTCCATGCCGTGGGAGCAGGTGTCAACCTGACCTACACGGACGATAAGGGAGAAACCGGAGTCGATGTGGGACTGCGGGCCGATGTGGAAGAACAAGGCGTCAGACTGGTGTTCTCGCAGGCACACCCCATCATTGCCTACCGCAAATTTGACATCAACAAGGACAACTACATCTTTCTCGGTAACGACCGACGGGTAGAAGCCGATGTGAAAATGCAAGCCGACGACGGAACTGGCGCACGGGTCTATTCGACCCTTAACCCCGAAGCCCTGCAGGATTTGTCGGTCAACCTCTACCACTTCAACCTGGGCGAACTGATGTCCGTCATTCCTTACGCCCCGCGCATCACCGGCATGCTGGCTGCCGATGCCCACCTCATCCAAACAGAAGAAAACCTCTCCGTCATGGCCGACTTGCAAGTGGAAAACATGGCCTATGAGGATGCCCCGTTGGGCAATATCGGAATGACGGCCGTGTATCTGCCCAATGAAGACGGCACCCACTTCGTGGACGCACGCATCGCGCGCAACGATGCGGAAGTGCTGAGCCTCTCCGGAGCATACAAGGAAGCTGAGGACGCCCGACAACTCCAAGCCGACCTGGACCTGATGGACTTCCCGTTGGCCATGGCCAACGGGTTTATCCCCGACCATCTGGCTACCTTGGAAGGCCTGGCCAACGGTTGCCTGCAATTGGACGGCTCGCCCGACCGGCCGGACGTGGAAGGCTGGCTGGCCACAAAAGGGCTGAAAATCAACTCGGCCGAATACAGTCTGGCCTTGCGTTTGGCCGACGACACCATCCGGGTGGCACAAAACATGTTGAGCCTGGACGAACTGAACGTGTACTCATCCGGCCGCAACCCGCTGGTATTCGATGGTACGGTCAATTTTTCCGACTTCAATGACATACGGCTCAACCTGCAGGTCAACGCTTCCAACTTCGAGCTTATCAACGCCAAGCGCACCCAGCAAGCCTCGGCCTACGGAAAAGTATATGTCGATGTCAACGCCCGCATGTCGGGCAACTTGAATTACATCAACATCGGCGGACGGCTCGGGTTGTTGGGCAGCACCGACGTGACTTACGTGCTCAAAGACTCGCCCCTGTCGTCGGAAGACCGGTTGAGCGGCCTGGTGACTTTCGTGGACTTCAGCGACACCACCACCGTGGAAACCAAAGAACACGCACAGCCGATGAACATGAACGTGATGATGCAAGTCAGCATCGACCAAGGCGCACAGGTGCACTGCCTGCTCAGCGAGGACCGCTCGAAATACGTTGACCTCGAAGGAGGCGGGGAACTCACGATGAACTACACCCCACAAGGCGAACTGACCCTGACGGGACGCTACACCGTGCTCAACGGCGAGATGAAATACTCCCTGCCGGTCATCCCGCTCAAGACGTTCACCATCGCTTCGGGCAGTTATGTGGACTTCAACGGCCCCATCCTGAACCCGACGCTGAACATCTCGGCTTCGGAGCGCATGCGGGCCACCGTGACCGAAAACGACGTGCCTCGCACCGTGGCCTTCGATGTGGGGCTGTCCATCACCCGCACCCTCTCCGATATGGGGCTGGAATTCACCATCAACGCACCCGAAGACATGACCGTGCAGAACCAGCTCGCGGCCATGTCCACCGAGGAACGGGGGAAAGTGGCCATCACCATGCTGGCCACGGGCATGTACTTGGCCGGAGGCACGGAAGGCACCGGCTTCTCCACTACCAATGCCCTGAACGCCTTGCTGCAAAGCGAAATCAACAACATCGCGGGCAAGGCACTCGAAACCATCGACCTGAGCCTTGGCGTGGACCAGGAAACCACCGCCGAAGGCACCTCGCGCACAGACTACTCCTTCCGCTTCGCCAAACGGTTCTGGGGCAACCGCGTGAGCATCATCGTGGGCGGCAAGGTGTCCACCGGCGAGAATGTGGAAAACACCGGACAGTCGCTCATCGACAACATCTCGCTGGAGTACCGGCTCGACAAGAGCGCGACACGCTACATCACGCTCTTCTACGACAAGAGTTACGAGTCGCTGCTCGAAGGCGAAATCACCGAAATGGGCGCCGGACTCGTCCTGCGCCGGAAAATGACGCGCCTGGGCGAACTGTTCATCTTCAAGAACAGGAAGAAAGATGCACCCCAACCTGCAAACCAAGAAGGAAAATGAAACATAGCAACAAATCATACTATTGGCTGACAGCTTTACTATGCACCGTCTTGTCCGTAGGTTGTTCCACGACCAAGAACCTACCGGAAGAAGAGGTGCTCTACATTGGCATCAAGGAAATCGACTACGGGCAAAAAGAAAAGAAAAAAAGCCCAAAAGGAACCGGGGAGGAAGGAGTCATCACCTCCATCGCCGAAGCCTACAAGGCCGTGGACGAAGCCCTCACACGCAAAGACCTCTCGGCACTGAAAAAGGAAGGACTCACCCAGGCACAACAAGACTCCATCAAAGAAGTGGAACGCATCGAAGAAGAGGCATACGAGACGGCCAAGACGGAAGTCGATGCGGCCTTGGCCTACGCCCCCAACAATTCCCTCTTCGGCAGCTCAAAATACCGGATACCCTTCCCCACCGGCCTGTGGGTCTATAACGCCACAGTAGGCAAAAAATCCAAGCTGGCACGGTGGATATTCGACACGTTCGCCGCCACGCCGGTTTACGTCAGCACCGTGAATCCCAAGACGCGCGCCCTTGTGGCGCAGAACACCTTGCGCAACTACGGCTACTTCAACGGCACGGTGGACTATGAGATTCTGCCCGAGAAAAATCCGCGCAAGGCAAAAATCAGCTACACCGTGCGTCCGCGCAACCTTTTCCGGCTCGACTCCATCGCCTACCTTCACTTTCCCGCCGTGGGCGACAGCCTGCTCCGACGCACCTTCCACCAGCGCAACCTCTTCAGCGGCGCCCCATTCAGCGTCATCAACCTTGATGCCGAACGCACCCGCATCTATAACCTTTTCCGCAACGTGGGATACTATTACTACAAACCGGAATACATCACCTTCCGGGCCGACACGATACAACGTCGCGGCTTCGTGCAGCTTCAGGTGGTGCCCGCCGAAGGCATTCCCGATGCCGCCAACAAGAGGTATTACCTGGGCAACACAACCGTCAACCTGTACGGCAACGAGTCATCCGGACTGACCGACACCTTGAAACTGCGCGACTACACCTTATATTATAACGGAGGCAAAAAAGGAAAAATCCCCTTGCGCTTCGGTGCGCTCCGCCGCAACATGTTCTACCGCAAAGGCATGCTCTACAGCCAGGACTTGATGAGCTTCGTGCAACAGCAGCTGTCCGGCATGGACGTGTTCAGCACGGTCAACCTGCGCTACGTGCCGCGCGACACCACCACGCTCAACGACACCCTCGACGTGGAAATCACCGGCGTGTTGGACAAACCCTATGATGGAGAGTTCACCACCAAAGTCACCTCGAAAAGCAACGGGCAGATAGGCCCGGGGCTGTCGTTCAGCATGTCCAAACGTAACGCCTTCCGCGGCGCGGAAAAACTGAAGTTCGAAGTCCATGGCTCCTACGAATGGCAGACTAACTCCACCGTAAAAGGCCGTAGTTCAGTCATCAATTCCTACGAATATGGCACGTCGCTCTCGTTGGACTATCCCCGCCTCATCTTCCCCGGCGCACATAAATTCTCCCGGCGCGCACGGACGAGCACCTCGTTCGTGTTGGATGCCACATGGATGAACCGCGCCAACTACTTCGGCATGGTGTCGCTGAGCGCGCGCATGGCCTACACCTACCAGTCGCGCCCCACCATCAAACATGAGTTCGTCCCCTTCCGCCTCGACTATGATGAGTTGCTGAGCACCACGGCCACGTTCGACTCCATCATGCGTGTCAACCAGGCCCTCTATGTCAGCATGCGCGACCAGTTTGTGCCGTCCATGCGCTACACCTTCACCTACTCCAGCCCCCGCCGCGCCCGCAATCCCCGCACCTTCATCTTCGAGGTCAAGGAAAGCGGCAACGTCATGTCCGGCCTCTATGCGGCTTTCGGCAAGCCCTTCAACCAAAAGGACAAAAAACTGTTCAACGTGCCTTTCGCGCAATATGTCCGCCTCATGGCCGAATACAGGGAAGAGTTCCGCCTCACGCCGCGCACTAGCATCGCCACGCGCGTGGGCACCGGCGTGATTTTCAGTTATGGCAACTCCACCGCCGCGCCTTACAACGACCAGTTCAGCATGGGCGGTGCCAACAGCATCCGTGCCTTCACCGTCCGCGGCGTAGGCCCCGGAAGCTATGTGCCCGGCGCATCGGAATACTCTTACATCGACCAAATGGGCGACTTCAAGATTGAGCTGAACGCGGAATACCGCTTCCCCATCGTGTCCATCCTCTCCGGTGCCGTGTTCCTCGACGCGGGCAACGTGTGGCTGCTCGATGCCGACGCCAACCGGCGAGGCGGCACTTTCGACATCTCGCGCATCGGACAGGAACTGGCCCTCGGCACCGGCTTCGGCCTCCGTTGCGACCTCGACTTCCTCGTGCTGCGCTTTGACATCGGCGTGGGACTGCATGCACCCTACGACACGGGAAAAAGCGGATACTACAACATGCCCCGGTTCAAAGACAGCCTAGGCTACCACTTCGCCGTGGGCTATCCGTTCTGATTGGGGCAGTTGGAACAACGGACCTCGCTGCAGACTCTTGGCTTTTGTTCTCTGTCCGGACGGGAAATACTGTCCCGCCTTGCAGGGAGACGAGCCGAGAAGCGGCGGACGGGGGGGCACATCCACGCAGCCATAATAGTCAGCCGTATCGAACCTGTATGAAAAACCAATGAATTTATTTTGTCCTACGCACGGTTTATATTATCTTTGTAGGCAAAGAACTTAAATCTTTTATTCTTAAACAAAACAATATGAAACCTACACTGTTTTTGCTGGCTGCCGGCATGGGCAGCCGCTACGGAGGCCTGAAGCAGCTGGACGGCCTCGGCCCCAACGGGGAAACCATCATGGACTATTCTATTTATGACGCCATCCGCGCCGGTTTCGGGAAAATCGTCTTTGTCATCCGCAAGGACTTCGAAGAACAGTTCCGCTCACAAATCCTGTCCAAATACGAAGGGAAAATTCCGGCCGAACTGGTGTTCCAAAGCCTCGACGCGCTGCCCGAAGGCTTCTCCTGCCCCGAAGGCCGCGTGAAACCGTGGGGCACGAACCATGCCGTCCTGATGGGAAAAGCTGTCATCAAGGAACCGTTCTGTGTCATCAACTGCGATGATTTCTACGGCCGCGACGCTTTCGCCACCATCGGCAAGTTCCTTTCCGAACTGCCCGAAGGGAGCAAGAACACCTATGCCATGGTAGGCTTCCGCTGCTGCAACACGCTGAGCGAAAACGGCTCTGTGGCACGCGGCGTGTGCGTGTATGACGACAACCACCACCTGACCGATGTGGTGGAACGCACGGAAATCATGCGCGTGGACGGCCCCATCTGTTACAAGGACGAAGAGGGCAAGTGGATTCCGCTCGAAGAGAATGTGCCCGTGAGCATGAACATGTGGGGATTCACACCCGACTACTTCCAATACAGCGAGGAATACTTCAAAGAGTTCCTCAGCGACCCGAAGAACATGGCCAACCCGAAAGCCGAATTCTTCATTCCCCTCATGGTCAACAAGCTCATCAACGACGGCACGGCCACCGTGCAGGTGCTCGACACAACGAGCAAATGGTTTGGCGTGACCTACGCTGCCGACCGCGAAGCCACGGTGGAGAAAATCGCCGCCTTGGTTGCCGCTGGCGAATATCCCGCCAAGCTGTTCTGATAACCCACGTGCCTCATACTCATCACGCCGGATGCCCCACGCATCCGGCGTTTTTTTTATGCTACCCTGCAGCATATACACTTGCTTTCCAATCAAACTATAACTACCTTTAAACTAGCTACTAATGGCATTATGCAGGACTCAATTGCAGCCGATGCCAACCTGGAAAGACCATTCAATTTTTTACTAACCCTTAAAACATAAAAAAATGGAAACAAAAATCAACAATGGGAAAGACTTCGTGTCTTTCATGCAATGGCAAATCCAGGAAAAGGCGGCTTGTAACAAGACCAAGACATCGGCCAACTATCGTTCTGCACTCTGTTCGTTCACGCGCTTCCTGCGCGACAAAGGACGCGACGAACAAATCACGTTCGAACAAATCACCGACGAACTACTCGAAAGCTACGAGTCCTACCTGCTACACGAAAGGGGCATCACGCGGAACACTAGTTCCTTCTATCTGCGCGCCCTCCACACCGTCTATAAGAGAGGAGCCGACGACCTGGGACTGAACACCGACGACCCCTTCACCGGAGTCTATCGGGGCGTGGACAAGACGGCCAAACGGGCCGTCACGCCGGATGTCATCGTCAAACTCATCCAGCTCAAGGACACCGACCCGAAAACGGAATTCTACCGCGACCTGTTCGTTTTCAGCTTCTATGCGCGCGGCATCGCCTTCATCGACCTTGCCAACCTCAAGAAGGACAACCTCGTCAACGGCCGCTTGGTGTACCGCCGCAGCAAGACCGGAAGCCTACTTTCCGTGAAAGTGGAAAAAGTCATGCGCGACATCATCCACAAGTACGACAGTCCGGAAAGCAACCACCTCTTCCCCATCCTCAAGGATGACACCCCCACCGCCTATTGGAACGCGCTGAGGGCCTACAACTACCACCTGAAGAGGCTGGCCGCGAAAATCGGTACGGATGTCATGCTGACCTCCTACGTCCCGCGCCACTCCTGGGCCTCGGAAGCCGCACGGCTCCACGTGCCCACACGTGTCATCAGCGAGTCCATGGGGCATTCCAGCGAACGCACCACGTCCATCTATCTCACGACGCTCGATTATCACGAAATCGACACTGCCACGAGAAAAATCATTGACACAATAAATAGAAAGATGAAGCCACGGAAACAAGAGCGGAACAATCGCGCGGGGAACATAACATTCTTCTACACAACCACTTCCCCGTCTTTCTACTACGCTACCTCTACGCAAGAGGTGGATAAATTCGATGCAAATGTAGATATAATCCTTAAACGAACAAAATAATTCACCATTTTTTTTGGAAAAAATGTGGCGTTTGATTGAAAAAAGACTAAGAGCCCCTCCAAACGGACGTGGGAATACACCTATTCATATATAGGCCAGCCTTCCCGGCTGCCTATATATAATAGGTATAGGAACTCCGTTCGCCATGCGGAAGGAAAACTCCTCCGCCTTGCAGGGGAGGTGGCCCGAAGGGCCGGAGGGGTTTCCCATGCACAAGAGTGACTTCTCGCATTCCGATGGTGAACGAAACAGCCATTATGGCTGCCGCATGGTAGTCAAAAGGGTCGTTACGACCCCGTGGGCGTGAGAGCCCCTCCGCCCCTTCGGGGCTCGTCCCCCTGCGAGGCGGGACAGTTTTTGCCGTCCGGCAGGCTGCGCTGCGGGCATGGTTATTTCTCCACCTCTTGCGTAGAGAAGTGCGAAACGTGCGGTGGATCCGAGAGTAGAGACTTATACATTTTAACTAATTTTGTTTTATTATGAAGAAAAAGTTTATTAGTGTTGCGATGTTCTTGGCATTGGCTGTGAGCTCACCCGTTTGGGTCGGCTGCTCGGACTATGACGACGACATTGCCAATCTTCAGTCACAGGTTGACGGCTTGAAACAGTCTGTGGACGTGACCACTGCTGAAGCCATCAGCGCTTTGCAGAGCGCTCAGGGCGAACTGCAGGCTGACATTGATGACTTGGTGTCTAGCACGGGCATAACCGACACGGACGTGGAAACTCTGAAGGGTCAAGTAGCTGATTTGCAAGCTGCTTTGGATGCAAACGACATCACCGAAGCTTCTAATCTGAGCCAGCAAATCCAAGATTTGACTAGCAAGATCAACGACGAGGTTTCTCCCGATTTGGAACAGGTGAAGACTGACTTGGAAAATCAAAAGAAAGACCTCGAAGGTCAAATCGCTGATGTGAGCGAAGATTTGGCTAAGAAGGAAGAAGAATTGAAGCAACTTATCGCCCAGAATGCTTCTAAGGAAGACATCAATGGCCTGCAAGAGCAAATCACAACTCTTGATGGCACATTGAAAAAACTCAATGAAGACTTTGTGGGCGTAAGCAACCGTTTCGAAACGGTTGAAAAATGGTATAATACCAACGGCACGGCATTGGCTAAGTTGACCGCTAAGGTAACCCAAATCGAGTCGTTGCTCACTTATTTGGATACTCAGAAGCAGGCTGACATCGACAAGATTACGGATCCCAAAGTCTTGGCTGAAATTCTGAAATTGGAAACTACGAACACTGCAGTGACCACTATGCAGGGTCAAATCGGTGATGCCACAACAAAAGGCACCATCCTCTATCAATTGGCTGAACTGAAAGGTTGGAAGAACAATATCGTAACTGAATTGCTCAACGGCACTGGATTCAACACATTCGCTGAGGTTTGCAAAAAGATCAACGAGTTGGAAAAAGCCCTGAAGGGTTCAGGCGAAGGCGAAGAACAAGCTGGCTTGCAGGAACAACTCGA
Organism: uncultured Paraprevotella sp.; assembly: GCA_944321565.1. Taxonomy (GTDB): domain Bacteria; phylum Bacteroidota; class Bacteroidia; order Bacteroidales; family Bacteroidaceae; genus Paraprevotella. The sequence goes on from CALULT010000006.1 coordinate 44,786, forward strand.
CTACTTGCAGCAGCAGATGGAAGCTTTGGCCAAGATCCAGAGCGTGGTTTATGTGCCGAACAGCACTAGTACATACCAATTGAGTACTTATGTATTGAAGGTAAAGAATCCTAGCACGAACCAATATGTGGAAGTGGCTCAGAGTGTCAACAACAACACGATTACCTTCCGCGTATCTCCCGCATCAAGAGCTGCTGACTTCGGTGGTGAACATCCGAAATATGAGTTGACGTTCGATGGCGAAAAACTGTCTCGTGCATTCTCCGCTGTTGAAATTGACGGTGAACCGACAATTGATACTCAGAAAGGTTACGTAACGTATAAGGTGAAGACTGGCATCGCAGCTGGTAGCAGTTATGCCGTATGCGCTGTCATCAAGGGCATCGATTCCCAAGATGATGAAGGCAATGCAGTAGCTAAAGACGGAACGGAAATCACTTCAAACTACTTCTTGGCTACTTGCGATGAAGACTTAGTGGATCAAGTTAAAATCACCAGCAACAATAGCAGCAAAGCCGAAATGCCTTACGAAATGCCTGATGGATCTGCCAGCAGCATCAATTATGGCGAAGGACTTGTTGTAGAAGGTCAGAATGCAGCAGGCACACGAGTTGTAGAGGACTTGGTAGCCAAATACGGTGTACCGACCACTATCGAATACACTTCTGACGACACGCACAACTGGTTCCAGGTAAGCGCAGAAGGCGTACTGACCCTCAAGAACCCGTCGAACGCCATGATTGGCCGCAGCGTAACGGTTACTCCGGTAGCTGTATTCGGCAACATCAGATTGACTTCTACTACTCCGTTCGCTCAAGTTACGGTTACTCGCCGCGTGGTTGAACACCATGTTGCTGAAGTGAAGAACATCACGTGGAAGAATACAGACCAGTACATTGCGCTCACCACAGACGAAATGGATGCCATCATCAATGCTACAGAGTTGTCTCGTGGCGACTTCAATGAGTTGTACACGCAGAATCAACCCGCCAGCAAGCCGACTACCATCGCATTGCTGTCTGCCAATGTGCTCAAAGCAAATGCTTCATCTTGGGGTATCACATTGCCGACAGAAATTAGCAGCGTAAGCGGACGTGACAACACCCTCTACCTCTACATCCCGGCAGGTGCTAACGTTAATGCTGGTGGCAACTTGGTAGTTACATTGTATGACGGCAGCAGCAGCACAAGCGGTTCTACCACTCAGACTGACTCTTATGTCATCGATGTGGACTACAATGCAATGACCTATCCTGTAACGTCCATTGACTGGAACACAGCTCGTTGGAACGGCGGCACGAATGTCGAGCTGCAATTCCTCCCGCAAATAACCATGGACGGAGACAAGGTTGATAAGGTCGGCAACCTATTCAATGCTAAAGACTTGTTTGCTAACTACAACGAGTTGAAGGATAAGGTTGAATCCCTTGGTGCAGAACTCGTAGTGGCGATGGAGAACAGTGTGACGGGTATCGAAGAGGTAACCACCCCGAAAGACGATGAAATCTACAAGTATCTCAAGGATACCTACGATGGTACGCCGATGAAGATTAACATCTACATTGACTACAACGGCCATAAGGAAGCGGAGAACTCTTGTGTTGTCAGCACGGCTAACCTGAGCGGTACATGGACGAACCCGACGACCATGAACTTGGAAGTTGACAACCTGTCGCAGACCTACAACATCGCTGCAGGTGCCCAGTGGAAAGACATCCAAGGTCGTTTGATGTGGGAGAACGGAAGTGAAGCTACAACCTCACCTGACTACAAGTTCAAAAATTCTCCGTTCGAGACGAATGCTGATGGTTACTACCTGACAGCACCGACATTCAAAATTGTGAAGGTTCAAGGTAAAGATGCAAACACTTGCGAATACATAATGTCGAACACTGAATTCGAGAAGAATGGTACGATTACCTTCACGGATGCTGCCAAGCAACTCGTATTCGCTAATCCTTACGAGGTGGTTATCCGCATCTCGGCAGATTCCCCGTGGGGTCCGATCAACGGTTTGACCGATGACTATGTGGATGTGACGCTGACCATCAAAGAAGGTGCAAAGGCATATTAATGACAAACCCCAATCCCCATCCCGTTTCCCCTGAACGGTATGGGTACGGGAAACTCCCAAGCGGCCCGGCTCAACAACCGGACCGCTTTTTCCATTTAATGGCAATAGGAAAAACACTCCTGCCTTGTAGAGGGAAACGCCCCTAGGGAACCAGAAACGCCACATCGTGCGCGCTCCAATATGATATCCACAATTTCTTTCGTGCACGTGAAAATCATGCGGCGGAAAGAGGGAAGTCACTCTTGTGCACATGAAACCCCTTTGGCCCTTCGGGCTACCTCCCCTACAAGGCGGAGGAGTTTTTCTGCGACCATTCATCCTGCCCTGCAGGCCTCTATGCTGCGGGGGATTTGTAATCCCACGCAATGGAATATAAGGATTTGCAATCCGAGAAAACAATTCCTATGCGTTGCCTGCTTTGAAGCATGCGGTCTTTGAAAAGTCCTTGCGGACTTTGCGGATTCGGAAATCCGCAGCTCCTGTTGCGCCGGATTACAAATCCGTCGCAGCAAGCTGTCCTTCCGGACATCCGGAATACTACCGTTCATCCTGCCCTGCAGGCCTCTCTACCCTCCACAGCTACAGGCTGTGAGCATCCAACATTCAACAATTAACCTAAAAAGTAAAGACATGAACAAACAAACCTTCATTTCCATTGTAGCCTTGTTGGCCGCGCCGACCTTGCTCATAGGCGGTCTGCGGAGCTCAGGCATTTTTGACAGTGGCGGTACGGAACCCGCCGTGGTACAACCCTCTGCCACACAAACTCTACAACAAGATAATCCTGCGGTTTCCGCAGATGAACCCATTGACATGACATCCAGGGTGGTCAACGCCAAGATGGACCTGACGTATGGTTGGCAACAAAACCCCGCAGGAGGGAACTTCCGCCCCCTTGCCATTCCCGGAGATGCGCAAAGCAACCCTCCTGCCGTGACGGCTGTCACCAACATGTGGGAACATTGGGTGGGCGGTAATGGCCTTCCCGAAGGACAAGCCATCTACCAGGATCTTACTAACCTTCCCAACGGGAAGTACCGGGTAAGCATGGCCGCCATGATTGATCAGGGCGGGAACAACCCGCAGGCATATGTCTATGCCAATGCCGCAGAAACAAAGGTCACCACGACGGAGTTGGCCTATTACACCGTGGACGGCGAAGTGACCGACCACACGCTGAGCCTAGGCCTGCGTATCAAGGCTGGCAACAACGCGTGGTGGAGCGGAATCACCGACGTCAGCCTGACCTACTTGGACGGCCAGCGCGGTATCCTGCGCGACACGTATAACGAAGCGCAAGCCGCTTACAAGGCATACGGCGCAACGGATAGCGAGTTCGAAAGCCTGTTGGCTGAGACTGAAACCCTCTTGGGAAAAGCAGATGCCACGGTTGCCGAATGCGCGACGGCGGGCGAAACGCTCGAAGCCGCACTCTATGACTACTGTGTCAGCCATTCCACGGCGGAACAACCCTACGATATGACCCATTTGTTGGCCAATCCCACCTTCGATGCCGCCAACTACGACGGTTGGACGCAAGAGGGGTATTCCGGCGAACCCAATTATCCCAAATACGGAGCCGGTGCCATCGAATACTGGCATTGCACTTTTGACCTGAACCAAACCGTGGGCAACTTGCCCGACGGACAATACCGAGTCAGCGCACAGCTGGCAGCTGAAACCACGGGCACCGTGTGGCTCTATGCCGCTGAAAGCATGGCCAACCCCACTACCAACCCGGTGCCCGGCAACCTGATAGCCACGGGCGACCGTTTCGCGGCTGACCGCGGGAGCGACCGAGTTTCCGTGGAAGTGACGGTGCTTGAAGGAGAATTGAAGATTGGCATACGCACCGATGTTTTGAACAACTGGATTGTCTTCGACGACTTCCGCCTGGAATACCTGGGCGAAGACGTGGAAGTCTATGCAACGGAAGTAGCACTGTTGCTGGAAGAAGCCCGCGGCATGCAGGATAACGAGATGCCCGCCTCCGTGAAAGCCAACCTGGAAGCCGCTATCGCCGCAGCCGACGCCCTGACCTCCGGAAGCACGGCGGCAGACTACCGCACGGCACTCGCCGCCCTGCGCACCTCCATCGAAGAAGTGGAATCCCTCAGCCAGCTATATCCGGCATACCTCGAAATGCTCACCGAATGCCAGCACCTGCTCGACATCACGACCGACAACGAAGCGCGCCGCGCCTTTGAGACCGCCATGCAGGCTTCCGCCGAACGGGTGGCCGCTGCGGAAGACGCCTTTGTCTATCGCGACGAAACCGCCGTGCTGGACGAAGCACGGCAAGCCTTCATCGCCGCAGGCCCAGCACTGATTGAAGGAGAAGGCATCGACATGACCGAACTGCTTGCCAACCCCACCTTCGATGCCGCCAACACCAACGGGTGGACACAGGAAGGATACTCCGGCGAAGGGGGCTATCCCAAATATGGAGCCGGAGCCATCGAGTACTGGCACTGCACCTTCGACCTGCACCAAACGGTGACAGGACTGCGTGACGGGCTCTACCGCGTCAGCGCACAACTCGCGGCCACCATTCCTAGCAACGTGCAGCTCTATGCCGACGACCTCTCGGCCAACGCCGCCCGACAGTTGATTGAGGGCACGGACAACCTGACCGGGACGGGCGACCGCTTCGCCTCCAACCGCGAAGATGACCGCGCCAGCGTGGCAGCCCTCGTCCTCGACGGCGAACTGCGCCTCGGCATGCGCACCTCGGCCCTGGACACCTGGATTGTGTTCGACGACTTCCGCCTGGAGTTCCTCGGCGAAACCCTGGAAATCTATGCCGAAGAAGTGGCCAAACTGGCCGACGAAGCCCGCGCCATGCTGGATGGCGAAGCCCCGGCCCAGGTGAAAGCCGAACTGGAACAGGCCGTGGCCACAGCCGACGCGCTGACTCCCGCGAGCGGCATGGAAGCCTACAAGCAGCTGATTCCCGTGCTGAACACGGCTATGGAGCGGATGGCAACGGCCTCGACCCTCTATCCGGCCTACGCCGACATTGTGGAAGCCATTGAAAACATGCTCAAATCCACAGCCGCCAGCGACGCGCACACCGCGCTCGAAACCGCCCTGCAGGCATCCGCCCAAAGGATAGACGCGTCGGCGGACGTCGCCATCTATGCCACGGAGATCGTCACGCTAAAGGAAGCCGCCCGCGCCTTCGTGGTCTCGAAGCCCACGCTGCTCGACGGGCAGGCGCTCACCGTCTCCTTCATGCTGGATAACCCGACCTTCGATGCGGCCAACACCGACGGCTGGACCATTGATGGCTACACGGGACAGGCTGGCTACCCGCGCTTCGGGGGCGGTGCCGCAGAGTTTTGGCATGCCGCCTTCGACCTGAACCAAACCGTGACCGACCTGCCCGACGGGCAATACCGCGTCAGCGCACAAGTCGCAGCAACCCTAACGAAGGACGTGGAAGTTTATGCCAACGAGATTTCGGGCAATCCCGACCTCTACCTGTCCAACGGGCAGACGCTGGACGGCGTGGGTGATGGTTTCGCCACCTACCGCGAAGATAACCGTGTGACCCTCGGACTGAGTATCCTCGGCGGCGAAAGCCTCAAGCTCGGACTGCGCACCGAAGCCACGGATGGCTGGGTGGTATTCGACGACTTCCGACTGGAATACCTCGGAGAAAAATTAGAATACTACGCCGAAGAATTGGCACGCCTCGCAGGAAAAGCACAAGGCATGCTGGGCATGGACGCAACGGCACAGGTGAAGGCCGCGCTGGAAGAGGCTTTGGCCACGGCCGACGCACTGAACCCAGAAACCAACACCATGGAAGAATATAAGGCGGCCATCACCGCACTGCGCGAAGCCATGGCGCAAATGGACACCTCCGGCGGGATGTATCCGGCCTACGCCGAGATGCTCGCGGTCTGCCAGGCCTTGCTGGACGCCACGGACGACAACGCGGCACGACAGGTCTTCGAAGCCGCCATGCAAGCATCTGCCGACAGGCTGGATGCCACGACGGACGCCAAAGCCTATGAAGCGGAAGTGGCCGCACTGGATGCCGCCCGCCGCACCTTCATCGCCGCAGGCCCCGATGTGGCCGCAGGGCAGCATATAGACCTGACCTTCCTGGTGCAGAACCCGGAATGCACCGCCACAGGCGGTTGGAACCCGGGCAAGACCGGCGGCAACTTCCAGTCGCTTTCCGATGCGGAAAAGAACGGAGGATATGCAGGCAGCTTCATCGAGAAGTGGGACCCGACGGTGAACTACCACAGCGGGGAGACTCCCATTTACCAGAACATCAACGGCCTGCCCGAAGGCGTATATAGCCTGCGCGCTGCAGCCTTCCGCACGAACTCAAGCGGCGAGTCGCCACGCTACTCCATGCAGCTGTTCCTCAACAACGGAGGCAAACTCGTGGCCGGCGACCAACTGGACTACGTGGCCACTTACGGACTGGTGGATGCCGGTGACAACCACACCGTAACCATCGGCCTGCGCACCACGTTGGACAACCAGGCCAACTGGTGCGGCATCGCCGATGTTACCTTATTATATTGGGGCTCGGACACCGAAGCCTACGAGGCTTACCGCCAGAACGTGGCACAGGAACTGGCGGACGTGACGGCGGACATTGAACTGAACGAGTGCTATGCCCAAATGGCCACACAGGCACTGGAAGACAATGCCGCAACCGGAACCGACGATGCGGAGAGCCTGAAGGCAAAGATCACCGCGTTGGAGAACGCGCTCCAAGCCACGTATGAAAGCATCGTGCCCTACGAAGCGTATCTGGCCGCCGAACAAACGACCCGTGCATTAGCCTCCAATTCGGACGGTGGCGACCGCGCGACCTTCGAGCAAGGCATCGAAGCATGCTATGCCGATGGCGACGCAGCCACGACCCGCGCCGCGCTGGAAAGCCTGCCTGCCCGACTGGAAAGCCTGCGGCAAACTTACATGCTGAGCGGCTCGCGCCCCTTGCATGGCACCCGCTTCGACCTCTCTTTCGCCGTGCCCAATATGGACTTCGCGCAAGGGCTGGATGGCTGGCAGACCGACCTGAACATCGCCGACGGAGAAAACTTCCGCACCCTGACCAACGAGGAAGTGAACAGCCAATATGCAGGCACCTTTGCCGAACGCTACTACCTGGACGACAGCAGGCTGGCTGAAGCCGCCGGAAAACGGGCGATGTTCCGCATCGTCAGCGGCATGCCCGTGGGATTGTACTCCCTGGAAGCCGCAGCCTTCGGCCAACGGGTATGGATTGGCGACGGCGAACGCCGCCCGGGCATGATCTCACTCTACCTGAACAACGAATCAGCGGACATCCAGGGCACGAAATTGGACTACATGTCCACCTACTCCACCCTTTGCGTGGACGGCAACCTGGAATTCGGCTTACGCACGGAGGAGGACAACACGCAGAACTGGCTCGGACTGGGCGACGTGCACCTCTATTACTACGGCATTCCCGACTTGTTCTTGGACAGCCGGACGTATAGTCCTATCTCGCATGACACGTATGCACACGTATATTTGCTCAACGAGTTCGAGGCCGCACACTGGAACACGCTTTGCCTGCCCTTCAACGTGACTGCCGAAGACCAGGCCGCTTATTTCGCCGAAGTGCGCGAAATCACAGGATTGAAACTCAATGGCACGGTTCTCTGTCTGACCACCGCCCCCGCCACCCAAATGCTGGCCGGGAAGCCATATCTCGTGAAGACGGCTACCGAAGCGGAGGAAATGACGTTTGAGAACATGCACGTGCTGGCCGCCGCGCCGCAGGCCGTCACCTTCACGGAAGGCGACGTGACGCTGACCTTCCGAGGGCTGTATAACCCAACGCCACTATCCACCGACATGTATGCCTGCGAGGAGGACTACTTCGTGCGTCCGGCTTCGACGGACGGCCTGTCCTTCCGCGCTTACCTCACGCTGGAAGGCGGCACGACGGAGTATGAGCGCATCCTGTTCGACGTGGGTGCCGAGGACGAAGAACAGCTGCCTACGTCCATCAATGGCATCGAGGCCGCAGCGGACGAGCCGGTGGATGTCTATTCCACGGGTGGTGTCTTGCTGAAGAAGCAAGTGCGCCGCGCGGATGCCCTGAAGGGGCTTCCCGCCGGGCTCTATGTCGTGGACGGAGAGAAAATCGCAAAGTGAGGAAATAAGTAAAAGCTCATAAGAATAGTTTCGCCCCGCAAGAATCTCCATTCATTTGCCAGAAGCGACAAAGGCGAAACTCGGTTGATGAAAGGCTGTCTCCGTGAGGAGGCAGCCTTTTTTTGAAGGGAATAAATATGACAGCAGCCACAAAAACGGCTCCGCCTTGTTCGCCGACCGGATGGCAAAAACTGTCCCGCCTCGCAGGGGGACGAGCCGCGCAGCGGCTAGGGGGTCTCCCGCCCACGTGCCCATTCGCAATGGATTATCCTGGCCATCGGGGGTGCCTGCTGTTCAAGTTGCTCGAGTGTGGAGTAAAAGTTACCTGTTGTGGATGTAAAACCCCCCGTCCGCCTTCGGCGTCCTGCCCCCCTGCGAGGCGGGGCTTTCCTTCCGGCCATCCATCGCAGCGGATGGAGTAACAATTACCAAAAACAGTCCCGCCTTGCAGGGGGACGAGCCGCGCAGCGGCGGGTGGGGGGCTCTCGTCCACGTGGCAGCCATAATGGCTGTTTTGTTTTCCATGCGGGGCGTAACGACACTTCCGTTTGCCATGCGGAATGGTTGCGTGGGCGGGAAACCCCTCCGGCCCTGCGGGCCACCTCCCCTACAAGGCGGAGGAGTTTTCCATTCCGCCTTGTTGCTGACAGTTTCAGGCCTTTGGAACTGGGTGTTCCAGGCCTTTGGAACTGGGTGTTTCAGGCCTTGGAACTGGGTGTTCCAGGCCTTTGGAACTGGGTGTTTCAGGCCTTGGAACTGGGTGTTTCAGGCCTTGGAACTGGGTGTTTCAGGCCTTGGAACTGGGTGTTTCAGGCTCTGAAATTTTCATGCCGACCGAAGTCATGTTCCCACACAAAAAAGATGCCTTGGGGTATATAAAACAGGAAGGGGCGGAAGATGCCACACACGGCACTTCCGCCCCATTTCAATGATATGCTATGAGATTACAACTTGTCGTTAGAACCCAGCACGTTGATGATTTTGTGCTCGTAGAGCTTCTTCATGTTATCACGGGCCGGACCCAGATACTTGCGCGGATCGAACTCAGCCGGCTTCTCGGCCAGCACCTTGCGCACGGCAGCCGTCATGGCCAGACGGGAGTCGGAGTCGATGTTGATCTTGCAAACCGCGCTCTTGGCAGCCTTGCGCAACTCGTCTTCGGGAATACCGATGGCTGCTTCCAGCTTGCCGCCATACTGGTTGATGGTGTCCACCTCTTCCTGAGGCACGGAAGAAGAACCGTGAAGCACGATGGGGAAGCCGGGAAGCTCCTTCATCACGCCGTCCAGCACGTCGAATGCCAAAGGAGGAGGAACCAAACGACCCGTAGCGGGATCCACATGACACTGTTCGGGCTTGAACTTGAAAGCACCGTGAGACGTACCGATGGAGATGGCCAAAGAGTCGCAACCGGTCTTGGTCACAAAGTCAACCACTTCTTCGGGACGGGTGTAGGTGTGGTGTTCAGCCACAACTTCGTCTTCCACGCCGGCCAACACGCCGAGTTCGCCTTCGACCGTCACGTCGTATTGGTGTGCATAGTCAACCACCTTCTTTGTCAGAGCCACGTTCTCATCGTAGGGCAGATGTGAACCGTCGATCATGACAGAAGAGAAGCCCATGTCCACGCAGTCCTTGCACAGCTCGAAGCTGTCGCCATGGTCGAGATGGAGCACGATTTGCGGATTGGGGCAACCCAATTCCTTGGCATATTCCACAGCACCCTGAGCCATGTAACGCAGCAAAGTGGCGTTGGCATAGTTGCGGGCACCCTTAGACACCTGAAGAATCACCGGGGACTTGGTTTCCACGGCAGCTTGGATAATGGCCTGCATCTGTTCCATGTTGTTGAAGTTGAATGCAGGAATGGCATAACCGCCATTGATGGCTTTCTTGAACATCTCACGGGTGTTCACCAAACCTAATTCTTTGTAACTAACCATATCTTTATAATTTAAAAAAGAACGAATAATCTCATCCGGTTTTTAGACAGGGACAAAGATAGGAATTTTTCTGCAAATTCGCACTCCCGTCCCTGTTTTTTTATCCGCGAGGGTCATTTCAATTCCTTCACCAAATAGACCAGCACGGGCAGGTGGTCGCTGTAGCCGTTGAGCCACGTGCCGCTGGCATGGGTGCGTTTGGTGTTTCCCTTGTAACGTCCTTCCGTTTGGAAAAGATAATTGCGCATGAATATTTCATTTTTGAAATACTTCAGGCTGGAATAATCCTTTTTCCCGTCGCGGTTGAGCAAACCGGGCGAAAGCACAATCTGGTCGAACAGGTTCCATTTCCCGTCATACATCAGCGTCCCCTGCCCTTTCCTGACCAAGACATCCCACCAGGGATTATAGAAATCGCCTTTGTCCACATCTTCCATCTTGCGCTTGGCCCCCAATGCCTTGGCCATGCTGGGACTGAAAGGGTCGTCGTTCATGTCGCCCATCACGATGATTTTCATGTCGGGGCTGGCCTTGCGTATGCTGTCCGTCAGGGCACGCACCTGCTCCCCTGCCCGCTCACGGTAGTAGGACACGGCGGCACGGCTGGGCCAGTGGCACACGATGAACGTCACGTCGTCGTCCGCCAACTTGCCTTGCACGGTGAGAAAACCGCGGGTGCGCTGCGCACTGTCCTTTTCCTCATATATATAAGGCTGGAGAAAAGACTTCTCCGGGGTGAAAAAACGCGGATTGTAGAGCAAGGCACAATCAATGCCACGGAAATCGGGCCCCTCGATGTGGACGAACTTCATGCCCCGCTCCTTCAGCTTGGGTTGCGCCACGAGGTCGGCCAGCACCCTGCTGTTTTCCACCTCGGACACGCCGATGACCGCTGCCCCCACGCCCGGCAGGCGGTCTGTCCCCATCTCGGCCAACACGGTGGACATGTTCTTCAACTTGGCAAAATACTTCATGCCGTTCCACTTCATCGCGCCTTCGGGAAGATATTCATAATCGTTCTTTCCCTCGTCATGGATGGTGTCGAAAAGGTTTTCCTGATTGTAGAACCCCACGGCGTACATCCCGAATTTCTTTTCTTGGGCCGACACGGCCATCACCCACACCAAGCAGGCAACGGCGGCCATCCACAGTCTTTTCATGCTCATAATTCCTGTTTTTATGAATTCCATGTTACAAATATGGCCTTTTTCGGCGGGCAAGCCAAAAAAAGTCGCGAAAAAGTGGCGCACAACCCCCTCAGATTTGAAAATAATGTGTTTCTTTGTAATATCAATATAATAAATCTACGAAAATGGGTATAAAGAAGACTTTGATGCTATCGGCCTTTTTTGTTCCGGCACTTTTGCAGGCACAGCAGGTGGACACGCTGGCCGTCGTCCAGCAAAGGGCACAGAACGAAAATGCCGATTTCTCGTTCACGGAATCACAGCTGGACGAAGATGACGATGCCGGACAGACCGTTTCGGCCATCACGGGCGTGAACAACGACCTCTACGTCTCCGAAGTAGGCTATCTGTTCAGCCCGATGCGCTTCCGCCTCAGGGCCTACAAGAACACCAGCAACGACATGTTCGTCAACGGGGTGCCGTTCAAGGACACGGAACGCGGCGTGTTCAACTACAGTTCCATCGGCGGCCTGAACGACGTGACACGCAACCGCGAAGGCTCACCCTTTTTCCTGATGAACCAGTTCGGTTACGCGCCCGTGGGAGGGGCAGACAACATCAACCTACGCGCCGGACAATACGCGGCTGGACATAAAATCACCCTTTCGGGCACCAACCGGAACTATCGCGCCCGTGCCATGTACACTTATTCTTCCGGCTACACCGACAAGGGATGGGCCTTCACTGGTTCCATCGGCTACCGCTGGGCCAACGAAGGTTTTGTGGAGGGCACGTTTTACAATTCTTTTGCCTACCTCTTGGGCTTCCAAAAGCTGATTGGCGACCGCCACAGCCTGAGCTTCACCACCTACGGCTCACCCACGGAACGCGCCCAACAGGGTTCGTCCACCGAAGAAGCCTACTGGCTGGCCAACGACCACTACTATAACCCGAACTGGGGTTACCAAAACGGAGAGAAAAGGAACGCGCGTATCGTGAACTCCTACGAGCCGACCGCCATCCTGACGTGGGACTTCGACATCGACGAGCGCACGAAACTCTCCACCTCCTTCTCCGGAAAATACAGCCTGTATGCCAGCAGCGCATTGGGCTGGAGCGGCAACGCCGCCGACCCGCGCCCAGACTATTACAAGAAACTGCCGAGCGGACAAATCAGCGGCAACGTGTTCAACCAGCCGCTCAGCGACGAAGACGTGCAGACCTGGCAAAACGCCTACGACTACTGGACCAGCTCAAAAGCACACCGCCAGATTGACTGGGACGCCATGTACTACGCCAACGCACAACAGAAAGCCTTGGGCGGCGAGGCACTCTACTACGTGGAGAAACGCCACAACGACCAAATGACCTTCAACTTGGCTTCCACGCTCAAGCGAGACTTGCAGAAGAACGGCAACATCACCGCCGGCGTCAACCTGAGCACCACCAAGGGCATGCATTACAAGACGATGAAGGACCTGCTGGGAGCCAACCGCTTCACGGATGTCGATAAATTCTCCGTGCGCGACTATGGGCTCCATTCCAGCATGATACAGAACGACCTGGACAACCCGAACCGCGTCATCGGCGAAGGCGACCGATTCGGCTACGACTATAACGTATTCGTCAACAAGGCACAGGCATGGAGCAACTACCAATACACGAAACGCTTCTTCAGCCTCTTCCTGGCCGGACGACTCGGCGGCACCACCATTGAGCGCGAAGGCCTGATGCGCAACGGGCGCGCGGCTAACAACTCGAAGGGCAGCAGCGGCACGGCCAAGTTCCTCGAAGGCGGTGCAAAAGCGGGGCTGACCTTCCGCATCGGCGGACTCCACACCTTTAATATAGGCGGTGGCTATGAGGAAAACGCGCCGTTGGCCTACAACGCCTTTGTCGCACCGCGACTGAAAAACGACTTCGCCACAGGACTGAAAAATGAACAGGTGCTCACCGCCGAGTTCAACTATGCCTACAACGGCCCCATCTTCGCAGCCAAAGTGAACGCCTACTACACACGCTTCAACGACGTGACGGAGTTGGACCAGTTCTACAACGACCAGGAATCGCGCTACACCTACCTCTCCATGACGGGGGTGGAAAAGGAATACATGGGCGTGGAGCTGGCTGCCAGCGTGAAGCTCACGTCCAACCTGACGCTGAACGCCCTGGCCACCTACAGCAACGCGGAATATGTGAACAACCCCGATGCCGTGCTGACGTATGAAAACGAAAGCGAAAGCAACCGCGACAGGGTTTACATCGATGGCATGAAGGAAAGCGGCACCCCGCTCTCGGCCTACAGCCTCGGGCTGGACTACAACGTGAACGGCTGGTTCTTCAGCATCAACGGGAACTATTACCACCGCGGCTTCATCGACTTCTCCACCTACCGTCGGCTGGGACAAGTGTTGGGCGCGTCGGAAACCAGCAGCGGCATCGTCGGCGAGGACGGACAAACGGTCGGCGTGAACATCCCCGAACAGGAAGAGTTCAACGGCGGCTTCATGCTCGACCTCTCCATCGGCAAATACATCCGCCTGCAGAAAGGACGCAGCATGAGCATCAACCTCACGCTGAACAACGTGACCAACAACACGAATATGAAGACGGGCGGCTACGAACAGAACCGCGATGACGCCTACGACGACGGGCGCGAACGTCCCTACCAGTTCTCGCGCCACTCCAAATACTACTACGCGCAAGGGCTCAACGGCTTCCTCAACGTGAACTTCAGATTCTAACCCACCACTAAAAAGAGCAAGCATATGAAAAATATAAGATTATTGTTCATCGCCATGTTGACCGCCATCTTTTCCGGTTGCATGGACCACAACGACGAACCGGCGGGCTACACCTTCGGCAACCCGTCCATCGGAGAAGCCAACACCACCATTGCCGACCTGAAGACCCGATACAAAGACGTGGCTGCCAGCAACGGGGTGGAAGAAGTCACGGACGACATCATCCTCTCGGGCGTGATTGTCGGCGACGACGAGTCGGGCAACATCTACAAGAACCTCTACCTAAACGACGGCACGGGCACACTCGTGATTGGCATCAACAGCACAGGGCTGTATGCCACGCTTCCCGTGGGACAGAAAATCGCCATCGATTGCAAAGGGCTGCACGTGGGCGGATACGGCACGATGCTCCAGCTCGGCGGACTCTACCAGGGCAACATCGGACGCATGTCGGAATACTTGTGGAAAAGCCACGTGAAGGCCATCGGCGAACCGAGCCTGTCCTATCCCGAACTCACCCCAATGGAGGTCGATGAAAACTGGCTGTCGTCTGCCAACCAGGCTGACGCCCCGTTCTTCGTCAAGTTCAAGGGCGTGACCTTCGCCGAAGCCGACGGGCTGACCCAATATGCAGCACCCGACAACCTTGCCGATGGCGGAAACGGTGTCAACCGCACATTGGAAATCGGCGGCACGGACGTCATCTTCCGCACCAGCACCTACGCCAACTTTGCCACGGACTATATGAAAATGGGCGAAGTCTCTGTGACGGGACTGCTCACTCAATACAACGGCGAATGGCAAATCGTGGCCCGCACCATCAGAGACATTGAATAAACATTCCAAAAGCAACCACTAAAAAACAGAACAATATGAAGACGAAAAGCATCATCAGCATTCTATGCATCGCCTTGGCGGCATGCTTCTTCCATGCATGCGACGACGTGCCCGCACCATACGAAATCCCGCAGGCGGGCAACACCAGCATATATGGCACCGGCACTCAGGAAGACCCCTACTCCATCCGCGGAGCCGCACTGAACCAAAACGGCGGGCTTGCCTGGGTGAAAGCCTACATCGTGGGCTACATCCCCTTGTCCACCGGCGACGACGGGCCAAGCTACACCATCTCCGACATCGTGTTTAGCACGGACGGGGCGGCAGCCTCTAACATCGCCATCGCCTCGGCACCCAACGAAACGAACATCAACAACTGCATGGCCGTGCAGCTGCCCAGCGGCGACGTGCGCTCCGCGCTCAACCTGGCCGACCATCCGGAAAACATCGGCAAGGAAGTGATGCTCTATGGCACCATGGAACGCTACTACGGCGGCTCGGGCGTGAAAGGCGTGACGGCAGCCATCCTCGACGGGCAGGAAATCGGGACTATGCCTGAAGAGCCGGGAGAGGCCATCTTCAGCGCCGACTTCAGCAGCTCGCTCAGCGGATTCACTTCCGTGGCCACATCAGGCAGCCTCTCTTGGTACAACGATTATTCCAGTGCCATGGTGACCGGCTTCCAGGATTTCAACGGAGACGGACAAAAAGAGAACCAAGCCGGCGTGACCTACCTTGTCAGCCCAAGCATCGACCTGTCGCAAATCACGGAAGCATACATCTCTATCAATATGGCCATCAACTATGAACGCGCCGACATCAACACGAACAACGCCGTCCTCATCAGCAAGAACTATACAGGCGACGCAAACAGCGCGACCTGGACGCAGCTGACATACAACGCGGACGGCCTGAATTCCAGCTTTACGTTCCGGGAGAAAGAAATGAACATCCCTGCCGAATTCATGGGCGGCAACGTGACCATCGCCTTACGGCATACCTGCACCGACAGCCAGTCTTCCACTTGGGAAGTGAAGAGCCTCCAGGTGGTTGAAGGAGTTGCCGGGGAAGAACCTGAAGTGCCCGTGCCCACGCCTGATGAAACCCTCAGCGTGGCCGAAGCCATCGCCTTGTATGATGCCAACAACGCGCAACCCAACGTGCGTGTGAAAGGTTTCATCGTGGGATACATTGACGGAAAGAGCATAGAAGACGGGGCCACGTTCGGCAACAGCGGCAACGTGTCGAACACCAACCTGATGATTGCCGACGATGCCAACGAGACAGACTACACGAAATGCCTGGCCATCCAGTTGCCTGCCGGAAACGTGCGCGACGCCTTGAGCCTGCAACAACATCCCGAGAACCTGGGCAAGGAAGTCTCCTTGCTGGGCAGCCTGGAAAAATATTTCGGCACATACGGCCTGAAGAGCATTAGCGAATATGCCTTGGACGGCGAAGAAACACCGGATGAACCAGGCGAAGAAGCCACCTTCACGAAGGTGACCAACGTGACCGACGGGACGTATATCATCGCCGTGCAAACGGGCGGGGCGTATAAAGTGGCTAAGAATGTGGAAGCCAGCTACAACTACGGTTACTTGTATGTCAGCGACGCCACGGCCACGGGCAACACCATCACCCTCAATCCCGAAGGCATGACGTTCACCCTCACATCGACAGCGGAAGGATATACCATCCAGGACGAAAGCGGGCGGTACCTGTATATGGAAGGCACATTCAACAATTGGAACCTGAGCAACAACCCGAGCAGCGGACAATATTACACCATTGACCGCAATGCGGACGGCAACTTCAGAATCGCCAATGCCACCACGGGAAAATGGATGCAGTTTGACGAAGAGTACAATAGCTTCGGCTCATATTCCGACGAACGAGGCATCATGCCCTTCCTCTACAAGAAAAACTGAGCCATCGAAGAGCGAATGAACTAAAAAAAGATGTGTAACCACAGGCAGCCCCGCCTTGCACAAGGCGGGGCTATCCTTTTCACCACATCGCCATTTTTTCTACCCAAAAACATGACCATGCACATCAGACATTTCTTACCCATCCTCCTGGCTTGTGCCATCCTTGCGGCCTGCGACAACGATGAGGATGCCGCAGACTCCGCCAACTCGAACGCCAACCCCAGCATCTTCCCCGAAGCCCTCAACCTGGAAACTCCGCACATCGATGAACAGGCGGGCGACTTCTACGCCCACTACGCCACGGACACACATGGCGAACGGGTGCTGAATTACACGCTCGACTGGCATCCGGACAAGAAACACTCACGATGGGTGGCCTTCGTCTTCACCAACACCACGGCAGCCAGGAACTGGAACCGCGACAACTGGAAAGGCACGGAATGGGAAGGGCAAACATGGGACGGCGACCCGTTCCAGCCCGACCCTGATATCCCAGCCGGACAACGTTCGGAACTAAGCGACTTCCGCGGGAGCGGATATGACCGCGGCCACCTGTGTGCTTCGGCCGACCGCTTATTCTCAAAAGACGCCAACGGACAGACATTCTACCTGTCCAACATGAGTCCGCAAATGGCCCGTTTCAACCAAAGCGACTGGGTGGACTTGGAAGGACAAGTGCAGAACTGGGGACGCAATAGCTCCTTCCGCGACACGCTCTTCGTGGTGAAAGGCGGCACCATCCGCGACGACCAACTCAAAGGACGCACGAATAGCGGCATCGTGGTGCCCAAATATTACTTCATGGCCCTGCTCTGCAAGAAATACAGCGGCGGGCAAAACACTTACCAAGCCATCGGATTTTGGGTGGAACACAAGTCCTACGGCGGCAACGCCGACCTGCGCAGCTGGGCCGTGAGCATCGACGAACTGGAGGAGAAGACGGGCATAGATTTCTTCTGCAACCTGCCCGACCGGATAGAAATCCCCGTGGAACGGGACTGCAACCCCGAAAACTGGACAGGGCTGTGACGCACAAAAGAAAAATATCCGGCTGGAAATTTGGTGGTTCCGCAGAAAAGGCGTAACTTTGCACTCCGTAAAATAAGAGCCATTGTACACGGTTCTTCACGAGCCTAGCCAATAGACAATAAT
Source organism: uncultured Paraprevotella sp. (assembly GCA_944321565.1). GTDB lineage: Bacteria > Bacteroidota > Bacteroidia > Bacteroidales > Bacteroidaceae > Paraprevotella. Next base: position 62,753 of record CALULT010000006.1, read on the forward strand.
TTTATACGACAATGAAGAAAGATATTCATCCCGAAAATTACCGTCCCGTTGTGTTCAAGGACATGAGCAACGGCGACATGTTCCTTTCACGTTCCACCTGCAAAACGAACGACACGGTGGAATTCGAAGGCGAAACCTATCCCGTAGTGAAACTGGAAATCTCCAGCTCTTCCCATCCTTTCTACACGGGCAAGAGCAAGCTGGTGGACACCGCCGGCCGCGTGGACAAGTTCATGAGCCGCTACGCAAAAGTGCGCAAATAAACACCACAAACAAAGACCAACACAAAGGGCATGCCGAAACGCATGTCCTTTTTTTATTCCACACGGATATCGCCCGAGACAAACAAGCCTGTCATACGGAGCTAGGAAAGTCTCATCTTAAAATGGAAACACTGGCCGGTTTCCAAAAGTTACTTACCTTCCCAAAAGATATACTGACTTTGCCATAGAAGATATCTTATTGGGCCAAGTAAGATATCTTCTATGGGCATTTCAGTTATCTTACTTGGCCGAGCCAGTATATCTTCTTTTTGCAGGGCACCTCTTTGGCACAGAAACTTTATCCCAAACAAATATCCACGCCTCCCTTACAATCATTCCTCTACCGGCTCAAAACGGTCGCCTACCCATTCATAGACCAACGGACGAACCACAGCCGCAATACGAATGGAATCCTCCCGTTCCACCTCGCCAGGCTGCAAGACAAATGTCAGGCGCATGTCGTCCGGCTGCAAATCGGCCGTGACGAAACGCATGTCCTGCAGATGCTGCAGGCGGGAGATTTCCTTCGCGTCAATGGTGTCGTTTTCCACCCAGAAGCCGGAATATGCTGGAAACGACGAAAGCCATTCCTCCTGCGGCAAACGTTGCCATTCGGGCGTGTAGAGCGTTACCACGCTTTCGCGCACAGGCCCCGCATACGTGCGCACCATGCAGACGTAATTCAGCGAATCCTTGGCCGGAAGAAGCTTCATTTCCACTTGGCACCGTGCAGTCAGCTGCAAGTCCAAATAATCCAATGTCATGGCCTTCAGTTGCGTAAAACCATCGAAACGGTTGCGCACCCTTGCCTCCATGCCATGCTCTATGAAATCAATGCAATCCAAACGGTTGTTTTTGGTCATCACCTCCAAAATGCTGTCGGGCATCGCCGCAAACACATCGCGCATCTTCTGCGCCATGGCCGTATGCCCCACCCACAAGACCATCATGAAAAGGAAAAAACGTCCCATATAAATCCTCGTATTTTTTTGCGGATACAAACTTAGGCAAATTAATCGACATTCCAAGCCCCCGCCACCCATAATAACATCTATTCACGTTAGCCCCAACAAAAAAGCGAGCGGAACATCAAATCGTCCGCTCGCCCTTATCAATAGCAATAAAGAATTTTTCTTATTCGGCCTTTTCAGCTTCCTTCTGTTCAGCCTCCGGTGCTGCATCGGCAACTGCCTCCGCAGCCGTTTCTGCTGCCACAGGAGCCGCTGCTTCTTCGGCTTTTGCCGCAGCCTTCTTAGAACGACGTGTGCGCGTCTTCTTCACAGGCTGCTTAGCCATGTTCTCATCATAGTCAACCAGCTCGATGAAACACATTTGCGCGGCATCGCTAGCACGGAAACCGGTCTTGATGATGCGGGTGTATCCGCCCGGACGGTCGCCCACCTTCACGGAGATTTCCTGGAACAGTTCCGTCACGGCATACTTGTTCTGCAGATAACGGAAGACGACACGACGAGAATTAGTAGTATCGTCCTTCGAACGGGTGATCAAAGGCTCCACGTATTTCTTCAACGCCTTGGCCTTTGCAAGAGTCGTAGTGATTCTTTTGTGCATGATCAGAGAGATGGCCATGTTAGCCAGCATGGCTTGTCTGTGGGATGCAGTACGACTCAGATGGTTGAATTTCTTATTATGTCTCATTGTTTTTAATCTTTGTCTAATTTATACTTGGAAATATCGGTTCCAAACGACAGATTCAGACTCTCGAGCAAATCATCAAGCTCCGTGAGCGATTTCTTACCGAAGTTTCTGAACTTCAAAAGGTCGGTCTTGTTAAACTGCACCAAGTCGCCCAATGTTTCCACATCGGCCGCTTTCAAGCAGTTCAACGCACGGACAGAAAGATCCATGTCAACCAATTTGGTCTTCAGAAGCTGACGCATGTGCAGAACCTCCTCGTCGAACTCCTCGTTGCCCTCACCGTCGGAATTTTCCAACGTTATCTTCTCGTCAGAGAACAACATGAAGTGATAAATCAGGATTTTCGCAGCCTCCTTGAGGGCGTCCTTCGGGTGAATGGAACCATCGGTAGAAATTTCAAGAACGAGTTTCTCGTAGTCAGTTTTCTGCTCTACACGGTAATTTTCAACAGCGTACTTAACATTTCTAATTGGAGTGTAAATTGAATCAATGGGAAGCATGTTCACGTCGGTGCAGAACTCACGGTTCTCTTCCGCCGGCACATAGCCCCTGCCCTTGTTGATGGACAATTCAATCTGCATGGTTGCCTTGGCATCCAAATGGCAAATCACCAATTCAGGATTTAACACTTCAAATCCAGTCAGATACTTGTTAATATCACCAGCTTTGAACTCTGTCGTGTTCTCTACGGTGATGCTTACTTTCTCAGTTTCGAACTCTTCTACTATTTTCTTGAACCTCACTTGTTTGAGATTCAAGATAATGTTGGTTACATCTTCCTTGACCCCCGGGACAGATGCAAATTCATGCTCCACGCCGGCAATGCGCATCGTGTTGATGGCATAGCCTTCGAGGGAAGAAAGGAGGATTCGGCGCAAAGCATTACCAACAGTAACACCGAAACCGGGCTCCAACGGACGAAATTCGAACTTGCCGTATTGTTCGTCCGCTTCCAACATTAATACTTTATCAGGTTTTTGAAATGCTAATATCGCCATTATTTTAATTATTATTTAGAGTACAACTCAACGATCAACTGTTCCTTAATGTTCTCGGGGATGTCCGCACGTTCCGGCTTGTGAAGCAACTTGCCGGCCTTAGTGTTCTCATCCCACTCCAACCAAGGATATTTGCTGTGGTTGAAACCAGCCAAAGCATCAGCGATCACCTCCAAAGATTTGGATTTCTCGCGTACACCGACGATTTGCCCCGGCTTCACGGAATAGGAAGGAATGCCCACGACTTCACCATCAACCACGATGTGACGGTGGCTTACCAACTGGCGGGCGGCAGCACGCGTGGGGGCGATACCCAACCGGAAGACGATGTTGTCCAAACGGCATTCCAAGTTCTGCAACAGCACTTCACCGGTGATGCCATTCGTGCGGGCAGCCTTTTCGAACATGTTGCGGAACTGTTTCTCCAACACACCGTATGTGTATTTGGCCTTTTGCTTCTCCGCCAACATGATGCCGTATTCCGAAGTCTTTCTCCGACGATTGTTGCCATGCTGGCCGGGAGGATAATTCTTCTTAGACAAAACTTTGTCAGCACCGAAAATAGCGTCACCAAAACGACGGGCAATTTTTGATTTTGGTCCAATATATCTAGCCATCTTTTTTCTAATTTTTAAAACCGTGCAAGATCCAAGTCATTGCAGCCGCGACTACAGAAAGGAAATGAAGCCCATAAAAATCGTTGAATCCTGCAATATAAATATTAAACTCTTCTTCTCTTAGGAGGACGACAACCGTTATGGGGCAGGGGTGTCACATCGACAATCTCCGTCACTTCGATTCCCGCGCCGTGCACGGTGCGGATAGCCGACTCACGTCCGTTACCCGGTCCTTTCACATATGCCTTCACTTTCCTCAAGCCAAGGTCGTATGCGACTTTCGCACAATCCTGTGCAGCCATCTGCGCTGCGTAGGGGGTGTTCTTCTTGGAACCACGAAATCCCATCTTACCTGCGGAAGACCAAGAAATGACCTGGCCTTCGCTATTTGCCAAAGATACAATAATGTTGTTGAATGAGCTATGCACATGCAACTGTCCCATAGCATCAACCTTCACATTTCTTTTCTTAGCTGCGACTGTTTTCTTTGCCATATCCTAACGATTATTTAGTAGCTTTTTTCTTGTTTGCAACTGTCTTCTTCTTACCCTTACGCGTACGGGCATTGTTCTTTGTGCTCTGTCCGCGCACAGGAAGACCCAAACGGTGACGGATACCACGGTAGCAACCGATATCCATCAGGCGCTTGATGTTCAACTGGATTTCAGAACGGAGGTCGCCTTCCACCTTGTAATCCGCAGCCACCACGGCACGGATGTTACCGGCCTGTTCGTCGGTCCAATCCTTCACCTTGATGCCCTTGTCCACACCTGCCTTCTCCAGGATTTTCAACGCGCTACTGCGACCTATGCCAAAAATATAGGTCAAAGCAATCTCGCCTCTCTTGTTCTGAGGCAAATCTACACCTACAATTCTTATTGCCATATCTAAAATTCTTTTTTTGCTATAAAACCATTAACCCTGGCGCATTTTATACTTAGGGTTCTTCTTGTTAATTACGTACAAACGCCCCTTGCGACGTACAATCTTGCAGTCCGGAGTGCGCTTTTTCAAAGATGCTCTTGTTTTCATATTCTTGTTCTTTTATTTATATCTAAATACGATACGTCCTTTGGAAAGATCGTAAGGACTCATTTCCACCCTCACCTTGTCACCAGGAAGGATTTTGATGTAATGCATCCTCATCTTCCCCGAGATATGCCCTGTAATCTCATGACCGTTTTCCAGCTCCACCCTGAACATTGCATTAGAGAGTGCTTCCACGATCACGCCATCTTGTTCTATCGCCGACTGTTTCGCCATACCTTAATATAATATACCTTCAATTTTCTCTATTTCCTCGAACGAGGACAAAATATCAGCTTTCCCATGATGCACCGCCACCGTATGCTCGAAATGTGCCGCATATTTCCCATCAAGCGTCTTGACCGTCCATTTGTCCGGCATCATCCCGATTTTGGGAGACCCCAAGGTTATCATCGGCTCAATGGCAATGCACAACCCATTTTCAATGAGCGGGCCTTCGCCCTTCTTCCCATAGTTGGGCACCGGCGGGTCTTCGTGCATCTCCTTCCCGATGCCATGTCCTACGAATTCCTTGACGACGCCCAGGCCTTTAGCTTCACAATGGCGCTGCACGGCATTGCCGACATCACCTATCCGCCTTCCGGCCAACGCTGCATCAATACCACGATACAAGGCTTCCTTCGTTGTACGCAATAGAAGTTTGACCTTCCCGCTCACCTCGCCCACACAAAACGTGTAGCAAGAATCACCATTGTAACCGCCCAACTGCGCCCCGCAATCCACCGAAATGATGTCGCCACTCTTCAGTGGCCTGTCATTGGGGATGCCGTGGACAACCTCGTCATTGACGGACGTACAAATGGAAGCCGGAAACGGAGCCCCAAAAGGATTGGGAAAACCCTTGAATGTAGGCACCGCACCATGGTCCCTGATATATTCCTCAGCAAGCCGGTCCAATTGCTTAGTGGTCACGCCTTCGCGGATATTTTTGGCAATCTCCGCCAGCGTTGACGCCACCAACAAATTGGCAGCCCGCATAAGTTCTATTTCATCCTCCGTCTTAAGAAATATCATATCAGATAAAACTTAATAGCCGGAACGTCCATGAATTCTTCCCGAACTCAAGAGACCGTCGTAATGCCGCATCAGCAAATGGCTTTCTATCTGCTGCAATGTATCCAGCACCACACCAATCAAGATGAGCAATGACGTACCACCAAAGAATTGCGCAAACTCGGCCTTCACATTAAGCAAACCGGCAAAAGCGGGCATGCAGGCGATAAACGCCAATGCCAACGAACCGGGCAATGTGATACGCGACATGACTTGGTCTATGAACTCAGCGGTCGGCTTTCCGGGCTTGATGCCAGGAATGAAACCGTTGTTCCGCTTCATGTCTTCCGCCATCTGCACGGGATTCAACGTAATCGCCGTATAGAAATACGTGAACGCAATAATCAATACGGCAAAAATCAAGTTGTATGCCACACTCGTGTGGTCGGCCAGCATCTGCATGAACGGTGTCACCTCATTACCCGCAGTGAACCCCATCAACGTGATAGGAATAAACATCAGTGCCTGTGCGAAAATGATAGGCATCACATTGGCCGCAAAGAGCTTCAACGGAATGTACTGGCGGGCGCCACCATATTGCTGGCCACTCACCACGCGCTTGGCATATTGTACAGGAATCCGCCTTGTCCCCTGCACCAACAGGATGGCCGCACATACGACCAACAAGAGGATGACAATCTCCACGATGAACATCAACAGGCCGCCACCGCTCAAATTGTTCAGGCGGGCGACAAATTCCTGTCCGAAAGCTTCCGGCAAACGCGCAATGATACCAATCATGATAATCAATGACACGCCATTACCGATACCCTTGTCCGTGATGCGCTCACCCAACCAAAGGATGAACATGCTGCCTGCAGCAAGGATAATCGTGGAAGTAATCATGAAATACGTCCAACTGATAGCCGGGCTCAAAGCACCTGCAGACTGCATCTTTAGGTTCATCAGATAAGCAGGAGCCTGCACCAACAAAATCAAGATGGTCAGGAAACGCGTGTATTGGTTCATCTTGCGTCTGCCACTCTCGCCCTCACGTTGCATCTTTTGGAACGCAGGCACTGCGATGCCTAACAACTGCACCACAATGGAAGCCGAGATATACGGCATGATTCCCAATGCGAAAATAGACGCATTGGAAAATGCACCTCCAGAGAACATATTCAACAAAGACATCAAACCCGCCTCTGTCTGCATACGCAATGCCGTCAGCTGGGACGGGTCAATTCCGGGCAGAACCACAAACGACCCCAGCCGATAGATTGCAATAAACAGAATGGTGATGAGGATCCTTTGGCGCAGATCCTCAATCAACCATATGTTCTTAAAGGTTTCGATTAACTTTTTCATTGAATCAAAGTTTTGTCACATTACCACCCACTGCCTCGATAGCCGCTTCGGCACTCTTCGAGAAAGCATGTGCCTCTACATCAACCTTGGAAGTAAGCGTCCCGTTACCCAAGACCTTGACGAGGTCTTTCTTAGACGCCAAACCAGCTGCCACCATGTCGGCGACACCGATTTTCTCCAAATTCTGTGCAGTGGCCAAGGCCTGAATGTCGCTCAAGTTGACAGCCTTGTACTCCACACGGTTGATATTCTTAAAACCGAACTTCGGCACACGGCGCTGCAAAGGCATCTGGCCACCTTCAAATCCGATTTTCCTCTTATAGCCAGAACGCGCCTTGGCACCTTTATGACCGCGGGTAGAAGTTCCACCCAAACCGGATCCAGCACCACGCCCAAGCCTTCTGTTCGTTTTCACGGAACCTGCAGCAGGTTTCAACGTATTTAATTTCATTTCGTTTCAGTTTAAAGTAGTGAATAAATTAATCTTCGACGACCACCAAATGGCGCACTTTGCGCACCATTCCCCGTGCAGAAGGAGTGTCCTCCACTTCAACTACCTGGTTGATTTTCCTCAGTCCGAGGGAATCAAGCGTTCTCTTTTGGTCTTTGGGAGCACCAATCCGACTCTTGATTTGTTTTACTTTCATAGTTGCCATAGTACCCTCCTTATCCTCTAAATACTTTTTCCAAACTTACTCCACGGTTTTGGGCAATGGTCTTCGCATCGCGCATCTCCGCAAGAGCCAAAATCGTTGCCTTCACCAAATTGTGTGGATTCGAAGAACCTTTCGACTTAGCCAGACAGTCCTTGATGCCGACGCTTTCACACACCGCACGCATGGCACCGCCTGCCACCACACCCGTACCGGTAGAAGCCGGACGGATCAACACTCTAGCACCGCCAAATTTTGCCTCTTGTTCGTGAGGAACAGTACCGTTCAACACAGGAACCTTTACCAGGTTTTTCTTGGCAGCTTCCACACCCTTGGCGATGGCTGCTGTCACTTCACCGGCTTTTCCAAGTCCCCAACCAATGATACCGTCACCATTACCAACCACGACGATGGCAGCGAAAGTAAAGGTACGGCCACCCTTTGTCACCTTCGTGACACGGTTGATAGCCACCAACCTGTCCTTCAATTCGATATCACTGCTTATCTTTACTCTGTTAATTGCCATAATCTTTTAAAATTTAAGTCCACCGTTACGTGCAGCATCTGCAAGTTCTTTCACTCTCCCGTGATACAAATAACCATTACGGTCAAAAACCACAGTAGTGATACCTGCCTCCAATGCTTTCTTGGCAACCAACTCGCCCACTTTCGCCGCCTGCTCTTTCTTGGGCATGGCATCCAACCCCCTTGATGAAGCAGCGACTAAGGTTTTTCCTTTTGTATCATCAATAACCTGCACATAAATCTGCTTGTTACTTCTAAACACTGACATACGCGGACGTTCAGCAGTCCCTGAAACCTTCTTGCGTATTCTATACTTGATCTTAATCCGTCTCTCTATCTTCGTTTTCATAATCTTGCAATTTTAAAATTACTTAGCACCCGCCGACTTACCAGATTTTCTGCGAATCTGTTCGCCAACGAACAAAATACCCTTACCCTTATAAGGTTCAGGCATACGGAAAGAACGAATTTTCGCGCACACTTGTCCCAACAACTGCTTGTCGTACGACTCCAATATGATAAGGGGATTTTGATTCCTTTCGGACTTCGTCTCCACCTTGATTTCCTTCGGCAATTGGATGAAAATGTTATGGGTATATCCCAACGAAAGCTCAAGCAGGTTACCCTGGTTGCTTGCGCGGTAACCCACACCCACAAGTTCCAACTTCTTCACATAGCCTTCAGACACGCCCACGACCATATTGTGTACCAATGCACGGTACAAGCCGTGAAAAGCCTGCTTCTGCTTCATCTCAACGGCATCATTCTGCTCGTCGATTTCAAAAGTCACTTCGGAATCAGCTACATTCACCTTAATTGAAGGATGCACAGCCTGGCTCAATTCGCCCTTGGGTCCTTTCACAGTAACCACATTCTCTCCATTCACTGACACAGTCACACCTGCAGGAAGGTGAATCGGCAATTTACCTATTCTAGACATTCTGATATCCTCCAATTAATAAACGTAGCAAAGAACCTCACCGCCGATTTTAAGCGCAGAAGCCTCCTTGTCTGTCATTACACCTTTGGATGTAGATATGATAGCAATACCTAATCCGTTAATCACACTCGGCATGTCCTTGTAACCCGTGTACTTACGCATACCAGGTTTGGAGATGCGGATCAACTTCTTAATCGCGTTGACCTTGTTCACGGCATCATACTTCAATGCCACTTTGATTGTACCCTGGGGGCCATCTTCCACGAACTTGTAGTTCAAGATATACCCCTTGTCAAAAAGGATCTTTGTGATTTCCTTTTTCAAATTCGACGCAGGAATTTCCACCACCCGGTGTTTCGCCATGATGGCATTCCGCAACCGCGTCAAATAATCTGCTATTGGATCTGTCATTTTATATAAATATTAATTAATCGGGACTCTCCCGACAATATTAAAATACTCTTCTTACCAGCTTGCCTTCTTCACGCCCGGAATCAAACCGCTTGATGCCATTTCACGGAATTGGATTCTCGAAATCCCGAATTGGCGCATATATCCTTTCGGACGTCCCGTCAGCTTGCAACGGTTGTGCAAACGGATAGGATTTGCGTTCTTCGGAATCCGCTGCAACTTACGAGCTGCCTCATAAGCTTCTGCGGGATCACCCGTCTTCACGATTTTTTTCAAAGCGGCGCGTTTCTCGGCATACTTAGCTACCAGTTTGGCTCTTTTCACTTCGCGAGCCTTCATTGATTCTTTTGCCATATCGTCTTAAGCTTTAGCATTTTTAAAAGGCAAACCGAACTCCTTGAGGAGGGCATAGCCTTCTTCGTCCGTCTTTGCCGTAGTCACGAACGTAATGTTCATACCTAAAATCCGGTCTATCGCATCGATATTAATTTCGGGGAAGATGATTTGCTCATCAACACCCAGCGTATAATTCCCGCGACCGTCGAACTTGCTCTCAATCCCCTTGAAGTCGCGGATACGGGGCAAAGCCACACGAATCAGTTTCTCCAAGAACTCATACATTCTCTCACGGCGCAAAGTAACCATCACTCCGATGGGCATTTTCTTACGCAACTTGAAGTTTGAAACGTCTTTCTTAGAAAGCGTCGCCACAGCCTTCTGTCCCGTAATGGCCGTAATCTCATTGATGGCCACATCAATGATTTTCTTGTCTGCAGTCGCCATGCCCAACCCTTGATTAATCACAATCTTCTTGAGCACGGGAATCTGCATGGGTGAAGTATAGTTAAATTGCTTCATCAATGCAGGCGCAATGCGCTCAGCATATTCTTTCTTAAGGCTAGCAGTATTTCCCATTACTTAATCTCCTCTCCTGATTTTTTAGCATAACGGACCAACTTTCCGTCTTCGTTCAATCTCCTACCAATGCGTGTCGGTTTGCCAGTCTTCGGGTCAACCACATTCAGATTTGAAATGTGAACCGGAGCTTCCTGCTTCACGAAGCCGCCTTGCGGATGCTTAGCACTCGGCTTTTGGCTCTTCGTCACGATATTCACACCTTCCACGACGGCCCGTTGCTCTTTGACAAGCACTTTCAACACCTTACCAGTCTTGCCCTTGTCCTCACCGGCATTCACATAGACTGTATCGCCTTTCTTTATATGTAATTTGCTCATTACTTTATTTATTAGAAATTAAAGTACTTCAGGTGCCAAGGAAACGACTTTCATGTTTTTCGCACGCAACTCACGAGCCACGGGACCGAAAATACGGCTACCCCTCAGTTCGCCTGCATTGTTCAACAACACACAAGCATTGTCATCGAAACGAATATAAGACCCGTCCGCACGGCGAATCTCCTTCTTCGTACGCACAATCAAAGCCTTTGATACTGCACCCTTTTTAATATCACTTGACGGGATAACGCTCTTTACAGAAACGACAATCACATCCCCGACAGAAGCATAACGTCTTCTTGTTCCGCCCAAGACACGAATGCAAAGAGCCTCGCGGGCACCGCTATTATCTGCCACAACTAATCTAGATTCTGCCTGTATCATAATTACTTAGCTCTTTCTACGATTTGTACAACTCTCCACCTCTTTGTTTTGCTCAACGGACGAGTTTCCATGATCAACACCGTATCACCTACGTGGCAATCATTCTTCTCGTCATGAACATGGTATTTCTTCGTTTTCGAAACGAACTTACCATAAATCGGGTGTTTCTCTTTGAACTTAGCAGCTACCACAACGGTTTTCTCCATCTTGTCGCTGATCACAACACCTGTTCTTGTCTTTCTTAAATTTCTTTCTTCCATTGCGAGCCCTCTTATTGTTTGTTAAGTTCTCTCTGACGCAACACGGTCAACATGCGAGCGATAGTCTTACGCGCCTGTTTGATTTGTGCAGGATTCTCCAGCGGAGAAACAGCATGGTTCAACAACATTTGCGTATATTTCGCCTTTTCTGCTTGAATGCGCTCAACCAAATCGTTGGTTGACATTTCTCTAATCTCAGCAACTTTCATAATCAAGCGTTTTTATCGTAATCACGTCTAACAATAAATTTAGTGGTCACCGGAAGCTTTTGAGCGGCAAGGCGCAAAGCCTCTTTTGCGATTTCGTATGACACACCTTCTACCTCGAAAATGATACGACCCGGAGTTATCGGGAATACATAGCCCACGGGGTCACCCTTACCTTTACCCATACGCACGTCTGCCGGCTTCTTCGTGACAGGCTTGTCGGGGAAGATACGAATCCAAATCTGGCCTTCACGCTGCATGTAACGCGTCACCGCAATACGGGCAGCCTCAATTTGGCGGCTGGTAATCCAGTGCGTCTCAAGAGACTTTATACCGAACGTACCAAAAGCCAATTGGTTACCACGATGGGCATTGCCTTTACAACGCCCTTTTTGTGGTCTTCTATATTTTGTTCTTTTCGGTTGTAACATAATTCCTAAAATTCAAAATTAACGATTAATGTTCTTCTTCTTACGGAAGTTCCTGCCACCGCCATTTCCCGGACGGCCGTTTTCTTTTGCCTGCACGAAGTTAGGTGCCAAATCACGCTTGCCATACACCTCGCCACGGCAAATCCACACCTTGATGCCCAACAAGCCGACCTTGGTCAGAGCCTCGGTCTTGCAGTAGTCGATATCCGCACGGAATGTGTGCAACGGCGTACGCCCTTCCTTGTACATTTCTGAACGCGCGATTTCCGCGCCATTCAAACGGCCTGAGATTAACACCTTGATGCCTTCGGCACCGCTTCTCATCGTATTGGCGATAGCCATCTTGATGGCACGACGATAAGCGATTTTGCCTTCCACCTGACGTGCAATGTTATTGGCCACAATCACAGCGTCCAACTCCGGACGCTTAATCTCAAAGATGTTGATTTGGATGTCCTTGTCCGTAATCTTCTTCAACTCCTCTTTCAGCTTATCCACTTCTTGGCCACCCTTGCCAATGATTAAGCCCGGACGAGACGTGCAAATCGTAATCGTCACGAGTTTCAAAGTACGTTCAATCACAATTCTTGATACGCTAGCCTGCGCCAAACGGGCATTCAAGTACTTGCGGATTTTGCTGTCCTCCAGCAAAGAGTCTCCGAAGTCCTTTCCACCGTACCAGTTAGAATCCCAACCTCTAATAATCCCTAATCGGTTGCTTATCGGATTAACTTTCTGTCCCATACTTTTTCCTCTTAATCATTAGTTTTAGTGCCAACAAACAACGTCACGTGATTCGAACGCTTGCGAATCCGGTAACCGCGTCCTTGCGGAGCCGGGCGCATTCTCTTCAGTGTAGCACCACAGTCAACAAATACTCTTGTCACGAACAATTCGCCATCTTCGGCCTTGCGTTCGTTCTTCTGTTCCCAGTTCGCAATGGCAGAACGCAACAGTTTCTCTACCTGCACAGAAGCAGCCTTGGTTGAGAATTTCAAAATGCCAAGTGCCCTGTTGACTTCCACACCGCGAATCATATCCACCACATATCTCATCTTGCGCGGCGAAGAAGGCACATCCTTCAATTTTGCGTAATACTGGGTTTTCCGGGCTTCTTTTCTTTTTTCAGCCGCGATTTTCTTTCTTGCTCCCATTATCTGTTTTCTTTATATTTCAATAACCCACCTGCTTATTTCTTCTTGTTGCCGGCATGGCCGCCAAACTTGCGCGTCAGGGCAAATTCCCCTAACTTATGGCCTACCATGTTCTCGGTAATATAAACAGGAATAAATTTATTTCCATTGTGAACCGCAATAGTATGCCCCACGAAGTCGGGCGATATCATTGAAGCTCTGGCCCATGTTTTCACAACGCTCTTCTTCCCGCTTTCATTCATGGCGAGCACTTTCTTTTCGAGCTTCACTTCGATATATGGACCTTTTTTTAATGAACGACTCATAATTTACTCAGATTACTTGTTACTTCTTATTAGCTCTTTCGATAATATACTTGTTGGAATGTTTCTTCGGAGACCTTGTCTTCAGACCCTTAGCATACAATCCCTTACGTGAACGCGGATGGCCACCAGACTGACGTCCTTCACCACCACCCATCGGATGGTCGTGCGGGTTCATCACAACACCACGGTTGTGAGGACGACGTCCCAACCAACGAGAGCGTCCAGCCTTACCTGAGCTTTCCAACGCATGATCTGAGTTACCTACGCTGCCGACAGTTGCCTTACAAGCGCAAAGAATCTTGCGGATTTCGCCAGAAGGCAACTTGATGACGCAATAACGTCCCTCGCGGGAAGTCAACTGCGCGAAATTACCGGCAGAGCGAACAAGCTGTGCACCTTGGCCGGGACGCAACTCAATGTTGTGAATCACCGTACCGACCGGAATGTACTCCAAAGGAAGCGCGTTGCCAATCTCAGGCGCGGCATCCTTTCCCGACATCACCGTGCTACCCACCTGCAAGCCGTTAGGAGCAATTATATATCTTTTTTCACCGTCTGCATAGAACAACAAAGCGATACGAGCCGAACGGTTCGGATCATACTCTATCGTCTTCACCACAGCGGGAACACCGTCCTTTTCTCTCTTGAAGTCTATGATACGATATTTTCTCTTGTGACCGCCGCCGATATAGCGCATCGTCATCTTCCCGACGTTGTTACGGCCACCTGTTGAACGCTTACCATATACAAGAGACTTTTCTGGTACAGATGCAGTAATCTCTTCAAAAGTACCAATAATCTTATGTCTCTGCCCCGGTGTCGTGGGCTTAAATTTACGTACTGCCATCTTTTATCAAATATTGCTGTAAAAATCAATCGTTTCACCTTCCTTCAGCGTCACAATCGCTTTCTTATACGCGTTTGTGCGACCCTGAATAAGGCCGGATTTCGTGTAACGGCTTTTCCGCTTGCCGGAATACCGGCAAGTGTTCACGCCTTCTACTTTCACATTATACAAAGCCTCAACCTCCTTCTTGATGTCATACTTGTTGGCATCAGGACGGACGATGAAGCCGTATTTATTGTTAAACTTCTCCGTAATCGCGGTCATCTTCTCAGTGACCAACGGTTTAATAATATATCCCATAATGGTTCTCTTCCTTATTTGGTTAAGATTTCATCCACAATCTTGAGCGAATTTTCGGTCACAACCATCACATCCGCATCCAACACTTTATAAGTGTTCAACTCGGCAGCACTCATCACACCCACACGTTGGATGTTTCGAGCCGACAAATATACGTTTTTATCCAAACCTGGCAAAACGAACAATGCCTTTCTACCCGAAAGTTTAAGATTGTTTAATATTTCTACAAACTCTTTTGTCTTCGGAGCCTCCATCGTGAAGTCTTCCAAAACCAAAATCGCGTTCTCTTTTGCCTTATAGCTCAACGCCGACTTACGAGCCAAAACCTTGACCTTCTTGTTCAGCTTGAAGCTGTAATCACGCGGTTTCGGGCCAAAAACGCGGCCACCACCGACCAACACAGGTGAATTGATGTCACCGCGACGGGCACCGCCGCCACCCTTTTGGCGTCCCAGCTTACGGGTGGAACCGCTCACCTCGCTTCTCTCCTTTGCCTTTGCAGTGCCTTGGCGTTGATTGGCCATATACTGCTTCACGGCAAGATAAATGACATGGTCATTAGGCTCGATGTTATAAACGGCATCGTTCAGAAGAGCCTTTCTCCCGGTGTCTTCACCCTTGATATTTAATACACTGACTTCCATTATTACTTCTCAATTATAACGATTGAACCATTGTAACCCGGCACCGAGCCCTTGATAAGAAGCAGGTTGTGTTCCGGAATCACCTTTAACACTTGCAGGTTTTGCGTAGTCACACGCTCATTTCCCATTTGCCCGCCCATGCGCAAGCCTTTGAAGACCTTGGCGGGATATGAACAAGCACCGATAGAACCCGGTTTGCGGGTACGGTTATGCTGACCGTGCGTCGTCTGTCCTACGCCGCCGAAACCATGACGCTTGACTACACCTTGGAAGCCACGTCCTTTCGAAGTCCCGATTACGTCCACGTAAACCGCACCTTCAAAAAGATCCACTGTGACAGTGTCGCCCAAATTCAATTCTTGCTCAAAATCTGTGAACTCGGCCAAGTGTCTCTTGGGGGTAGTACCAGCTTTCTTAAAGTGGCCTTTCAAGGCGGCAGACGTGTTCTTCTCTTTTGCTTCTTCAAAGCCGAGCTGAACTGCTGCATAACCGTCTTTCTCCACACTCTTAATCTGAGTAACTACACAAGGACCAGCTTCGATAACAGTGCATGGAACATTCTTACCATCGGCACTGAATACGGATGTCATTCCGATTTTCTTTCCTAATAATCCTGGCATTTCAGTTGATTTTAATAGATAGTACTATACTTTGATTTCCACTTCTACACCGCTCGGCAATTCCAGCTTCATCAGCGCGTCCACGGTCTTTGCCGTCGAGCTGTAGATGTCAATCAGCCTCTTATAGGAAGCCAACTGGAACTGTTCGCGTGATTTCTTGTTCACGAAAGTCGAACGGTTTACCGTAAAGATACGCTTGTGCGTGGGGAGAGGAATGGGACCGCTCACAATCGCACCCGTCACTTTCACTGTCTTCACAATCTTTTCGGCCGACTTGTCCACCAAGTTGTGGTCGTAAGATTTCAGTTTGATTCTGATTTTCTGACTCATTGTTTTTATTAATTTGAGAATGAATTAATATGTAAAGGAAAGAAGGTATATCGGTTAAGAGTCATTCGCTAACCGATACCCTCTCCCCCAATTTCTATTGCCGTCCAATTACACCAAGTCCGTGCGGCCTTTGATTTCCTCAAGCACGGCCTTTGCGATTGAACTTGATACCGGAGCGTGGTGGTCGTACGTCATGGACGACGTCGCACGTCCGGAAGTAATCGTACGCAAGGCTGTCACATAACCGAACATCTCTGCCAACGGCACCATAGCTTTCACGATGCGGGCGCCGCTACGGCTGGTATCCATGCCTTCCACTTGTCCACGACGCTTGTTCAAGTCACCAATAACGTCACCCATATTCTCTTCCGGCGTCACTACCTCCAGCTTCATAATCGGCTCCATCAACACCGGCTTAGCTTGTGCACAAGCGTTACGGTAAGCCTGCATGGCGCAGATTTCGAAAGACAGTTGGTCGGAATCGACCGGGTGGAAAGAACCGTCCAACAGTTCCACTTTCATGCTATCCATCGGGAAGCCGCCCAAGATACCATTCTTCATGGCGTTCTCAAAGCCCTTCTGCACGGAAGGAATGAATTCCTTGGGAATGTTACCGCCAGTCACCTTATTCTCGAACTGCAGTCCGCCTTCCTTGTAATCCTCGTCCACCGGACCCACATTCACGATGATGTCGGCAAACTTACCACGACCACCAGACTGTTTCTTATACACCTCACGCAGGTTGACCGTCTTCGTGATGGCCTCCTTGTAGTTCACCTGGGGCTTGCCTTGATTGCATTCAACCTTGAACTCACGCTTCAGACGATCCAAAATGATGTCCAAGTGCAACTCACCCATACCGGAAATCACCGTCTGGCCCGTCTGCTCGTCCGTTCTTACAGTGAACGTCGGATCCTCTTCAGCCAACTTGGCCAAGCCATTGGACAGCTTGTCCAAATCCTTCTGCGTCTTCGGTTCCACTGCGATACCAATCACGGGTTCCGGGAAGTCCATGGATTCCAACACGATTGGAGCATCCTCGTCACACAAAGTATCACCTGTGCGGATATCCTTGAAACCGATGCCGGCACCGATATCACCCGCGCTGATTACCTCCACGGGATTCTGGTGGTTGGAGTGCATTTGGAACAGGCGGGACACACGTTCCTTCTTGCCTGAACGGGAATTATAAATGTATGAACCAGCTTCAACCTTTCCTGAATATACACGGATAAAGGTCAGGCGGCCCACATACGGGTCGGTAGCAATCTTAAAGGCCAAAGCTGCGGTCTTGTCATCTTCCGACGGCTTGCGGTCTTCTTCTTCGCCCGTTTCCGGGTTCGTACCTACGACATTGGGCGTATCCAGCGGAGACGGAAGGAATGCACACACATAGTCCAGCAACGTCTGCACGCCCTTGTTCTTAAACGAAGAGCCGCAAAGCATCGGGGTCACTTCCATCTTCACCGTAGCGGCACGCAAGGCGCGCAGGATTTCCTCCTCCGTGATGGTAGAAGGATCATCAAAGTATTTGGACATCAGGTCGTCGTCAAACTCGGCCACTTTCTCCAACATCTTGTCGCGCCATTCTTCAGCCTCAGCCTGCAAATTGGCGGGAATGTCCTCCACGTCGTAGTCGGCACCCATCGTCTCGTCATGCCACAAGATGGCTTTCATCTTAATCAAATCGACAACCCCCTTGAAGTTTTCTTCCGCACCGATAGGAATCACCACCGGGCACGGGTTCGCGCCCAACACGTCCTTCATCTGGCGAACCACTTCGAAGAAGTCGGCACCCGAACGGTCCATTTTGTTCACATAACCGATACGGGGAACATTATACTTGTCGGCCTGACGCCACACCGTTTCAGACTGCGGTTCCACACCGCCCACGGCACAATAGGTAGCCACGGCACCGTCCAGCACACGCAACGAACGCTCCACTTCAGCCGTGAAGTCCACGTGTCCCGGAGTGTCAATCAAGTTAATCTTATACTTGTTGCCGCCCCAAGTCCAGTAAGTCGTCGTAGCGGCCGAAGTAATCGTGATACCGCGTTCCTGCTCCTGGGCCATCCAGTCCATGGTGGCAGCACCATCATGCACTTCACCGATTTTATGCGTCAAACCGGTGTAGAAAAGGATGCGCTCGGAAGTCGTTGTCTTACCGGCATCGATATGAGCCATGATACCGATGTTGCGCGTCAAATGTAAATCTTGCTTTGCCATTTTATTCAGTTCCTTATAGTGAATTAGAATCTAAAGTGTGCAAATGCACGGTTTGCCTCCGCCATACGATGCATGTCTTCCTTGCGCTTGAAGGCACCGCCCTGCTGGTTGTAAGCATCCATGATTTCGGCAGCCAGCTTTTCAGCCATTGACTTGCCACCACGCTTACGGGCATAAACAATCAGATTCTTCATGGAAACCGACTCCTTACGTTCGGGGCGGATTTCCGTCGGCACCTGGAACGTGGCACCACCCACACGACGGGATTTCACCTCCACCTGGGGAGTCACATTGTCCAATGCGGTTTTCCAAATCTCCAAAGCGCTTTTCTCTTCGTTTGCCATTTTATTTTTCACGCGCTCCAACGCATCGTAAAAAATAGAATAGGAAAGATTTTTCTTGCCATCATACATCAGATGGTTTACAAACTTCGAAACTTTAACATCGTTAAAGACAGGATCCGGCAGGATCACACGTTTTTTTGGTTTTGCTTTTCTCATTTCTCAATTGCTTTTTTCAGTCTGGCTGTATGTAGATAATCTTCAACCCTCCCACTGGAAGATTTACTCAACCTTTAACGCCACAAACCAAAACTAATAAATAAAGAATCTTTTGTTTTGATAATCTTACTTCTTACCGGCCTTCGGACGCTTCGCACCATATTTCGAACGGCGCTGTGTGCGGTTGGCTACGCCCGCCGTGTCCAAAGTTCCACGCACGATGTGATAACGCACACCCGGAAGGTCTTTCACACGACCGCCACGCACCAATACGATTGAGTGCTCCTGCAAGTTGTGCCCTTCACCCGGGATGTAAGAGTTCACTTCCTTCATGTTTGTCAAACGCACACGGGCGACTTTACGCATCGCCGAATTAGGTTTCTTAGGCGTAGTGGTATAGACGCGCACACACACGCCGCGACGCTGCGGACAGCTGTCCAGCGCGGGAGACTTGCTCTTGTCCACCAACACTTTTCTACCCTTTCTTACCAATTGTTGAATAGTAGGCATTGTCTTTGATTTTTAAGTTGTTATATTATTATTTTTTGTATAATCTTTTTTGAGAAAAGCCATAGCAGGCCATTTCAGGGTGCAAAGTTACGAAT
Source organism: uncultured Paraprevotella sp. (assembly GCA_944321565.1). Classification (GTDB taxonomy): domain Bacteria; phylum Bacteroidota; class Bacteroidia; order Bacteroidales; family Bacteroidaceae; genus Paraprevotella. Next base: position 82,274 of record CALULT010000006.1, read on the forward strand.
TTTATTCCATTCCACAAGGTGTTTTTTCTCTTATTTAAAGGTTAATGCGGTAACAAAATACCGCAGGGCTTAATTTTTAACACACATTAAGCCTTGCGGTAAAAACACCAATATATCAAAAGGACTATTAAGCTTCCCCTTTATTAATCTTAAAAGGAGCTACCGTCCTCGGCCCACCTTTCTGCAAATCAATTTCCCCAAATGTCTGTTCATACTTGTTGACATTGTCCTGCAATGCGAAAAGCAAACGCTTGGCATGTTCCGGAGCCATCACGATCCGCGACTTCACACTGGCCTTCGGCATTCCCGGCATCATACATACAAAGTCAATAATCACCTCTGAAGCCGAATGGGCAATCATCGCCAAATTGGCATACGTGCCTTGCGCCACTTCCGGACTAATCTCGATTTGCAGCATATTGTTGTCACGCTGCTGGTTTTCTTCGTTACTCATAATTGCGTTAATTGTTTTTGATTAATAAATCCTGTATGCAAATATACACCTTTTCGCCCATTATACCAACATTGGCCACACAAAATATGGCTCACACGAGCCACACCACCAAAAACATATCCCGGCACCCGCCCGCATACAAACCTCTCATTCCACGACGACAAACTTCCGGCAAACCGCACAAAAACATTTTTCCGCCTGCCAAATTCTATAGACGCCACTGGCGTTCATAGAAACGGCACTGGCGTTTATACAAACGCCACGGCCGTCTATAGTTTATTCCATTAGAAAAGCAAGTATCCCGGCGACATAATCAAGTTTCTTCCCAAAGTATCAGACTTTGGCTTCCCGAACGGCAAAATCCCGCGAAAAACGTATCATCCTATCAGAGCCAAAATCTTCCGTTCCGGTGCGTCCGGAAACATCCCGCGCAAATGGCGGTATATTTTCGCAAAAGACTCCTCAGGCGCGCATCCGGCATCCAGACGGCCATAAAGTGTTTCGGGAAGGACGTAGCGCGCCACGCCCCAACCGTAGGGATTGCCGTGCCGGTCCTTGTTATATTCAAAGTCGGCGATAACCACATGCAGCCCCATCATCAGCCGCGTCAGAATGGGTTCGAGCGAAATTTTCCGTTCGTCAGGAATGGTGTCCACCCAGTCTGCGGCAGAACGTCTCCCCCGCCCCCGGGCGAACCCAAGCAAACGGCGCAAATCCTTCACCGTCACCCCACCTTCGCAGGCGATGGTCTGCAGTACCACGTCGTCCAGCGCGGCAGTGTCCTCGTCCTTCGCATAATGCAAGGAGCGGCGGTAGTTCAGCAAGTCCGGCAACCATTCCAGACTGACATACCCCGCCTTGCGGTTGAAAATCTTCCCGTAAGCGCAATGCCCCTCCCGGATGACCGGGCCTTTCCATTCCCACGCCCCGTCCTCTTCGCCGGAAAACCAATAATCCTCCGCCGTCTTTTCCTCGATGGAAAAGCCGGGAATGCCGCAACGGAAGAATGGCAGAAAACCCAGCCGGATGACTTCCCGCTCCATGTCCATCGAACTCCGTATCTCATCCATATTTCAAATCTAATTTTGCACCTCTTTTTGCAAAGTTACGAAACAATCAAATAGGACATGACGTTTCATCAATGCAAAACAGCGAAAAAAACTTTTGCAGACAACAAGAAATTCATACCTTTGGGCATCACTGCATGACATGTCAGCAAGGTGCGCCACGCCGCGGAAAAGAAATATGGGTAAAAAAGAAGCCCAATCCAACCACGTTTTCCACGAATTTATGCCTGCTAAGACTCTTCTTTAGCTTGATTCTTGTCGAATAGAAAAACAAGCACAATTTTGCAGAATTCTCAACCGATGAACCCAAAAACAACACCCCCAGAAACATTACCCCGCTTTTTTTACCTCCAATTACGTCTTTTCACCCATTCCTACGTCTTACTAACAGATTGCAATCCTAAAAACAAATGGAAAAATGAAGATATTCACACACAAAAAGCCCAAAGAGGCCACAGCCCACGGACCTGACTTTGACAATGCGTCACCCTACCCGAGTAAGTCTTGTTCAAGGGCTTCCAACAATGGCTTGATGGCTTCCTG